>CANNEW010000098.1 GCA_947503685.1 Comamonadaceae bacterium
CAGCGGTTGTAGTGCTAGCACGCACCAAACCAGTGGCCAGTCGGCGCACATGTTCGCGCTGCAGGTTGCGGCGCAGGCTGTCGATGTCGCCTTTGCCGTTTTTGCCCACCGCGAGCTCGGACCAGACTGCCTTGGACAAGCGTGTTTGAACTTCGGAATAGGTCAGCAACTGACGCGGGTCGGCCACCTTAGTTTCAGCATCGGCCAGGCGTCCGGCCAAGCTGTCTGCCATCAGCGTATCCAAAGCGCCGCGTTGCAAGGTCAGCACTGCAGTGGGTAGACTGAAGTCGACGCCCTGCTGCGCGTTAGCACGCGGCTCGTTATGGTCCACCCCGAGGCGGCTCAACACCTTGGGATCGAACTTGAAGCTGGCGCTGCTGAATATCTCGTTGATAAGCACATTCAGCGCAGCACGTTGCTGGTCCGCTGGCACGGGCACCAGCAAAGGCTTATTTGCGCCAGCCGCAGCCCGAGTGGTGTACACGCCGCCCACGTACTTGGCCGCAAAAGGCAAGGACGCGCCCATGCTGCTCAATACGCGATTGAGGGCGCGGCGGTACACGGTGAGGTCTTCGTCAGCCGCCAGTGGGCGCGTGGTAATGCGTTCCAACAATTCACGCGCGAGCTTGATCTGGCGCTGCGAGAAGCCCAGCGGGTCGCTGCTCATGTCGCGCTGATTGATCATCGGATCGTTATTGCCTAGGTCTTGGTCAGTGGCATAGGCAAGCACCGGCTCGCGTTCCGAGCGCGCGGCCAGGGCCTTAAGCGCCGGCTTCTCGTCGTCAGGGCTGGCGTACTCCCGGTAACCGTACTCTAGGGCCCAGTAGTCATAAGCACCAAGCGTCAGCATGTTGTAGTCAGCCACCGGCTCGCCTTTGAGTGGCAGATTCTGCGCGTTGTACTCCATGACTGAGGCCGACAAGCCGTTAGCCCGGGTGTAAGCCGGGTCGCGTAGCTGCGCGGGTGTTATCGCGGTCGAGGCGCGAAAGTTGTGGCGCAGACCTAGGGCGTGGCCTAGCTCGTGCATGGTGACGTTTTTCAGTGCGGCGGCGATGTAGCGATCGGCTTCTGGGCTATTCGGATCTAGCAGGCCGCGTTCGACCAACAGGTCAAAGCCGAAGTTTGCTTCGTCGAAAGCGACATCGGCGTAATTGCACAGGGCATGGTCATGCCCATGCGCCACGGTTGCATTGGGCGGCAGCTGCTCGGCCCAGCGCGGCACGGCTTCGCCAGCGCGCGCCCGGAACACACGCACCCGGTTCTCGTCGATGATGACGGCGCCACGCAGGATTTCGCCGGTGCGCGGGTCTTTCTGACTCGGGCCGACCGCAGTGGAGCCTGGGCCCTCCTGTGCAAACCAACGAATGGCAAGCATACGGACGCCCTCGGTAGTCGTCCAATCAGCATCGGCCTGCTGCTGCTCGATGGACAGTGCATTGCGGAAACCAGCTTTTTCGAACGCCTTGTTCCACTCCTGGGCAGCTTCGCGCAGGGGCGTGCGCCAGGGCTCGGGGATGTTTCGGTCCATTACCACCCGAATCGGCTCCTTGGGCTCGGAAACCGCCGCTGCCGGGTCCTTCTTCTCCAGACGCCAGCGATTGATGAAGTGCGTGCGCTTGCCCTCTTGCGTGTCGTCGCCGAAGTTCTTGAACGAGGAATTGAAGTAGCCCACGCGCGAATCGGCCATACGCGGCTTCATTGGCTGAGCAGGCAGCGGAGCCAGCGTATAGGCATAGGCTAAGAACAAACTGCGTGCGTCCGGGACGCTTTCGGGGGGGCTGGGCTGGGCGCCTGGGTTGGGGGACGCGGCACCGGGCGCTGCGGCGGGCGGTGCCGGCATCTTCGCAATGGAGTAATGGTTGCGCATCGTTAGGTACAGACCCTGGGCTTGCGCACGCACGCGCTCCACCCCAGAGGCGTTTCGGTCCAAAGCGTAGGGCAGGCGAAACAGCGCCTCCAAGGTGGTCTGCGAGCCATTGATGTCGCCACCGAGCAGCACCGCTGCGTCAACTAGCAATGCACCGGTCCCGATTTGCGGTGCAGCCGCCAACGGTGCAAGGCCTAGCAGGCTGTCGGAATAGCTTTCGCGTACCGCCATCGCTAGCGTGGTGCCGCTAGGTGCACGCGCATGTTGGTTGCGCGCCAGCAAGAGCACATTGTTGCCCACGCGGCGCAGACTGACGATGTACTCGCGACCCATCATGCCAGGCCAAAGGCGCCCGATGCCAATGCCACCGACAAGGGAGGACGCGAAGAACATGGGCTGGTCCATGAGGGCCGCCGGAATTTCGATCCAGGTCTTGTCATCGCGCGTCCACACCGGCAGGTAGCCATCAAGGCGCTTGGCTTCGCGCGTAACTTCAGCGAAGGGCGCAGCTGTACCGGCAGCGCGCTGCGGCGTGGCCGTCGCAGCCGGGGCTGAACTCGCCGCAACCGGACGTGGGGCAGCGGCGGGCTCAACAGGCACAGCCTCCATGGTCTGCACGCCTGAGGCCACATCGGAGGCTGGTAGCGCAATGGCCCCACCGGCCAGCAGCAGCGTCAGACAGCCGGCGACAAGGCCCGTCCTGAGGGTGGTTTGGGCAAATTTGGGTATTGAGTGATCGGGGCGCACATGCATGGGGATACCCTATTTTTGGCGGATAACAGTAACGGATAGTGACCAGAGTTTAATGTTGGCGCAATCTGGGGGCCTGTTTTCCATTTAGCTGAGGACTAGTGCCGCGTCAGACCTTGTCCAACTGCCTGCGGCCTGGAATGGGTAGAAAAAGACTTCGAGAAGTGGCTAGAGCACCAAGGCGCAACCCTTGCACAAGGTAAGGAATCGCATCTGATCGTGTTCTTGAATGGTAAAAAATCAGTTCTCCCAATGCATGGAACGCAAGAGCTTGGCAAGGGACTGGAGGCTGCAATTAGGCGCCAGCTTAGATTGAAATGAAGAAGTGAAAATGTTTGATTACCCTGTAACCCTGACCCCTGACGAAGGCACTGAGATGGTGACATTTACCGATGTACCGGAGGCTATTACCTTCGGAATGGATGAAGACGAAGCCTTGCTGCAGGCTGTGGATGCGCTAGAGTCAGCCCTGACTTTTTATATCGAAGATCGCAAACTGCTGCCCACACCAAGCAAACCTAAAAAAGGGCAGAAGACTGTGCGCCCTTCGGCTTTGGAGTGTGGCAAGCTGGGTGTTTATCAAGCGATTACTGAGCAAGGCATCAAAAAGTCAGAGCTAGCTCGCCGCTTGGGTTGGCACATGCCGCAAATTGATCGGCTCTTTGACTTGCGTCACGCTTCAAAACTTGACCAGATTGAAGCTGCGGCCAGCGCGCTCGGCAAGCACGTTAAATTGCAGATGGCCTGACGCGCAAACACAAAATGCCCCAACGCAATTGGGCGGTGTCTAGCGCTTTGGGGGAATGCCAATCTGCTAAGAGTGCCGCAGCTTGGGTTAGCGAGCTAGGAAGAAGTCCCCGCGTCGAGCCAAAAGTCGATTCCGCATTTCACAATTGAACCGCCGTCTGCATTTCGCCGGGGAGCCCTCCTCCCGTTCAGGTGTGGAAGGTTTCACTGGGTCAAGTTTTGGGGCAATCGGCCTTTTCGCATAGTGGGCATCTCGACAAATATTTCGAGCGCAATTCGGGCTAGTCCCGTTTTGGGACTATACTTCGGCCAATGCGAGTGATTGCCGTGTCAAACCTTCGAACCTTCTGGGAGCGTTATCCTGACGCCGAACAACCGTTGAAGGCCTGGTACGAGGAAGCCTCGAATGCGACCTGGACCCAGCCCGCCGACATCAAAGGACAGTACCGCAGCGCCAGCGTGTTGAAGAATCGTCGCGTCGTTTTCAACATCAAAGGCAATAACTACCGGCTGATCGTCGCCGTTGCCTATAAATTGCAGATCGTCTATTTGAAGTTTGTCGGCACCCACAAAGAATACGACGCAATAGACGCAGAAACCGTTGAATTAGCCTAATCGGCCACGGAGGAAAACATGGACATCCGCCCCATCCACACTGAAGCAGACTACAAGGCCACCCTCAAAGAGGTTTCGGCACTGATGGATTTCGACCCCGATCTGGGTACGCCTGAGGGTGATCGTCTAGACATTCTGGCTACGCTGGTACAGGCCTACGAAGCCAAGCACGTCCCCATCACTGCGCCGGACCCGGTGGAGGCTATCAAGTTCAGGATGGATCAGAGCGGCCTGTCCGTCAAAGATCTTGAGCCGTTCATTGGCAAGAGCAACCGTGTCTACGAAGTCCTGAACCGCAAGCGTCCGTTGACGCTAGCCATGATCCGCAAACTTCATCACAGCCTGGGCATTCCGGCCGATGTGCTGATTGCGCAGACTGTTGCCGGGTGATTTTTCAAGTTCGCCGTGAAAATGACTTCTCTTTAAGCACGCTATTTCGATGCCTGTCACGCGGCGGGCTTAGGCCATTCCGTGTTTGACTGCGGTGGCTACCACCCTGTTCCACGCCACCGTAAAGTTGTTGAGTGTGCTGGTTTTGGGCTTCCTAGCCATTTGCCTATCCCGCCATAGTTCAAAAGCCTGTATGTCCCTAGGGGGGCCATATGTCCGACTGCCACCACCAGAGGCGAATACCTATCTCCAAATCTAAGAAGCATTAATACTTATAACAATTCGATCCTTGGATAGATTCGCCTCAAATCCCGACCCATGCTTGATCCAAGAAGGGAACAAAATCAAATCACCCGCAACAGGCTGAAATTGCGCGTACTCGAAAGTGTATTCGGTGAAATTTTCGGGACGAATGTAATTCAAAAAAGGATTGGGGTTTTCGAGATGCAATTTACTGCTTTGTGCATCTGCTTGAACAAAGAGCGCCGCTGATATCTTGGAATCAGTATGCACATGATGCTTCAGCACGCTCCCGGGGCGTTGCACATTGAACCAAGAATTTTTTACCTGAATGCCCTCAAATCCATATTCCAAAGCGTAGCCGATCATAAGTTTGGACAAACCGTTGTGCAAGCCTTTAAGTACAGGGTAGTTCGTTTCGAGATTTTCAATTAAATGAGAATTTCTACTAAATGAAGATTTAGTGTCTCCGATGAAAGCACGATGCTGCCCTGCTTCGACTGAAAGACAATGAGTAGCAATAGCCGCCAATTGGACGGGCGAAAGTACTTCTCGGTAATGGTGCACAAGTGTTGGGAAAAGCTTAATTACTTGTTTTTCCATTATTCTAGTCCTTTGCTATGCCAACGTAGCGTAATGCAAATTTTTTACAATACAGCGTCAATTAAAAAATGCATTTCATGATGATGCATTCCAGTTGATTGGATAGGCGTTTATTCAATATGAGCGAACGGCACGAGACGCAACTTAAACCTCAAGCCAACCTCGCAGCCGCCATAGTAGCCGTTAATTTGCTGTAGTGCCGCTCAATCATCGCCGCACTATTGCCCATCTGCCGAGCCAGCGTGTGTATGGCCGTCCTGTTCGCCAGCAGTGCCTGCGTAGCATAGGTTGCACATCGCACCAAGCATAACCATGCAAGAACCATTTACCTCAACAGCAGACTGCAGGCAGAACTTGCCGCTTACATCAAACAACGAAGCACTCATCCCGCAAACTTTCCCCTGTTTTCCACCAACAGAGGCGATAGATGTGCGTTCAGTGCAAATACCCTCACCCAGCACTTCTTTTGGATTTACAAGCGGGTGGGTTTAAAAAGTTGCAGTTCGCACAGCGGGCGCAAGACGTTTTTAACCTCACTCGCATCGCAAGGGTCAGCGCTGGCTCCAGTAGTCTGTCTGTGCCAAGTACCTGAGGGAAGACGGAAGCGGCATTGGTAGCGTTGGCTGCGGCTGCGGCGATAAACCGTCAATGCACCATCACGCAGGACTATCTGTTTGGGTGGGTTGGTGGGGGATGATGGTGGGGTGTGGCGGGCTGGGAGGGCAGCGTGGGCTTTTAGGGCAAGAGATTCGATCACCACCGCACCTGACTGGGACAAACAAGCATCCAAGCCCACAAAGACAAAAGCCACCGCAGGGTCTCGGTGGCTTTTGCAAGAAGGAATCTGGTGGGACGTGCGGGGGTCGAACCCACGACAAACGGATTAAAAGAAGTTTCTAGGCTAAAAAACCTATATAAATCAATGACTTAATTTAGGTGTGTAGCAAAGTGTGTAGCGGATTTTGCGCCCTGCCCAGCTGGTCTGGTTGGCGCTGCGCCTGGCGGTCATTCGGACACTATTTTGAACTACTTTCGGGCACTGACCAGCGCCAGTTGGAAATCATTAAATTAAGGGTTTTTGTTCAGCGTGTGGCCCCCTATAGCGACCAGTCACATCCAGCGCGCGCAGCACCGCGTGTTGCAATGGCCCCTGGAAGTGGGCGACTGCATTGCGTTTCATGGCCTGACCGTGCACGGCGCGCCTGCCTGAGGCGCTGGCCGCCCCCTATGCGCCGCCGTCGCCCTGCATTTCGGTCTGCCAGATGGACTCCCAAACCGGCTGGTGTATCGGCTGCCTGCGCAGCATCGAAGAAATAGGCGCCTGGTCCACCAACACCGACCGGGACAAACGCATGGTCTGGCAGCGCATTGGCGAGCGGCTGGAGTTTTTGAAGTGAAGCAGATCACCTTTTTTCTGGACTTTATTTCGCCCTACGCCTACCTGGCCTTCAAGGCTCTGCCCCAGGCGCTCGAAGGCCTGAGCTACGGCGTGCGCTACCAGCCAGTGTTTTTGGGCGCGCTGCTCAAGGCCAAGCAGCAAATGGGGCCCGCCGAGATTCCGATGAAGCGCGAATGGGTTTACCGCCAATCCCAGTGGCTGGCGCAAGCCCAGGGCGTGCGCCTAGATTTGCCTGCGGCCCATCCTTTTAACCCGCTGGGCTTGCTGCGCCTGGCCGTGGCCAGCGACCCGCAAGGCAAACCAAACCGTTTTGTGTGCGAAACCCTGTTTCGCCACGTTTGGGAAGGCGGCCAGGACGCCGCCGACGCCCAGCGCCTGCAAGCTCTGACTGCCGAACTGGACCCAGCGCGCGACCCCAGCAGCGACGAGGTGCGCGATCAGCTCAAGGCCCATACCGATGACGCCATCGCCCAAGGCGTGTTTGGCGTGCCGAGTTATGCCGTGGACGACAAGGTGTTCTGGGGCCTGGACGCGCTGCCCATGCTGCGCGACTACCTGCTGGGCGGCCCCTGGTTTGCCGGTGCCGACTGGGATGCGGCCGCCAAGGTACCGGTCGGCATGGCGCGGTCGGCGAGCGGCCCGCGCTCAGCCTGAACGGGCCATCCAGCGGTGCCCGGCAGCCAGCCGTTGCACGTCACGCCAATCATTGCATTGGGCCGCCACCTTGGGCCAGATGCGTTGTAACAGCTCGCACTCTGCGAGCGTGTCTGCCGCAGCCTGGTGTCGCACAGCGCATTCAATGCCAAAGTGTTTCATCCAGTCGTCCAGAGCGCGTGCACGCACCGAATCGGAAGTCACGGCGCACAGATGGTCAATGTCCAGCCAGGGGTTGGGCAGGCTAGTACCCAGCGCCTGGCGCATGTGGCGGTTGATCACCGTCCGGTCAAACGCCGCATGAAAGGCCAGCAGCGGCGAGTTGCCGGCAAATTCGGCAAAGGCACCCAGGGCCTGGCTTGGCAACATGCCCGCGCGCTGCGCATGCACGCCGATACCATGCAGCAGAATGTTGTCCTTGGTGGAGCCGCTTTCCTGCCGCAGCACCACTTCAAAGCTGTCCGCCAGCGCCACCCGAAGCGTTTTGCGGGACCAGTCCACATGCAGCGCAATGGCGGCAATCGCCAGCAGGCGGTCTTGTCGTGCATTTAGGCCACTGGTCTCAACATCCAGCATGACCCAGCGTTGTTCGTTGACGGCCAAACGCGCACGCCAGGGCGCTTGCCAGCGCGCCAGCCAGCCAAGGTTCATCGCTGGTAGTCCAGCTGCATCCGCTGCTGCAGCATTCGCGCCACACGGAAACACTCGCGCAGGATGCGCTGGTCTATGTCGTTCAGGTCGGCGACGCGTATCTGGTTGGGCTCCTTGACTGCAGCGCCAGCGTCCAGCTGGGCACGCAGACGCAGCATTTGCAAAAACTCAAAGCCACTGACCCAGGCGCCGTACTCATTAGCGCCCAGTTGCATGGCTTGTCCGGCGGCTTCCAGTCGCTGGCGCGTGTTGGTGTGGGCAATGCCCAGCGCCAGGCTGTACAGGCGTGCTGCGTCAACGATGACCGCCGTGCCACTGAGCTTGAGGTCGATGCTGCCCTGGTCGTCGCTGTCGATGGCGCCGCGCCAGTTCAGCGCCACGCTGCGGGCCAGTGCATTGAGCGCCATCTGCTTGAGAAAGCGCGGAGTTTGTCTGGCCGCCTGCATCACTTCCGCACGCAGACTTTCGGCCAGTCGGACATCACCTGTCAGGCAGCGGAAGTCGAAGTAAATACTGGCGTTCAGCAGGTCCTGGGGTGAGCCCTGGGCGATCCAGTGGCCGAAGCGGGCCCGCCACTCGTCCAGTGTCAGGCAGCAGGCCGCTTCACCAGCCATGACACCGCCGCGGCACAGCGGGTAGCCGCAGGCGTCCAGCGCCAGGTTGACCTCATGCGCAAAGGCGCGGATTTTCTCTCGATCGGCCTCTGGGGTGTCGTTGGGCAGGATCAGCGCGTTGTCCTGGTCGGTGGCAATGGTCTGTTCATCGCGCCCTTCGGAACCCAGCGCCAGCCAGC
>CANNEW010000099.1 GCA_947503685.1 Comamonadaceae bacterium
TTCAAAGGCCTGGCGCAACCCAGCGGCTACACCGAGCCGTTGCTGCACGCCTGGCGTTTGAAGGTGAAAGCGCAGCGTAAATAGTCTGCTGCTTTGCAGTAAAAACGGCACCTGCGGGTGCCGTTTTCAATTGGTGCAAGGATCGACCTAAACGCCCAAAAACCCCGCCAGCGCTGGGTCGCGCAGCAAGTCCTGGCCACTGCCTTGCATCACCACTTGGCCTTTTTGCAGCACGATGGCGGTATCCGCTCGTTCCAGCACTTTGCGATAGTCGCGGTCCACGATCAGAGTGGCGATGCCGCTTTGGCGGATGCCCTCGACAACGCGCCAGATTTCGGCCACGATCAACGGGGCCAACCCCTCCGTGGCTTCGTCCAGGATGATGAGTTGCGGATGCGTCATCAGGGCGCGGCCAATGGACAGCATTTGCTGCTCTCCACCCGATAGCTCGGCACCCAGATTGGACAGGCGCTCGGCCAAGCGCGGGAAGGTTTCCATCACCCTTGCAAACGGCCAGTCGCGGCGCCCGTCGGTGCCTGGGCGTGCGGCCATCATCAGGTTTTCGCGCACCGTCAAATTAGGGAAAATTCCGCGCCCTTCGGGCACATAGGCCACGCCTAGGCGCGCCATTTCATGCGGGCGGCTGTGCGACACATCGACGCCGAAAGCGCGGATAGTGCCGCTGCGCTGCGTCACATGCCCGAGCAGGGTGCGGATGAGCGTGCTCTTGCCCATGCCATTGCGTCCCAGCAGGCCCATAGTCTGGCCGCGCGCAATGTCCAGGTCCACACCATACAAAACCTGACCCGAACCGTACCAAGCCTCAATCCCGCGCGCTTGCAAAATAGGGCCTTGCATCAGTGCTCCCCCAAATAGGCCACCCGCACTTCGGGGCTTTTGCGTACTGCTTCGGGGCTGCCGCAGGCAATGAGTTGCCCGTTGACTAGCACGGTAATCACATCGGCGACGCGGAACACCGCGTCCATGTCGTGTTCGATCAGCAGCATGGCGTGGCTGGTCTTGAGCGCGGTCAGCAGTTCCAGCATGCGGTCGGTTTCTTCTGCACCCATACCCGCCAGCGGCTCGTCCAGCAACAGCACCGATGGCCGCGTGGCCAAGCACATGGCGATTTCGAGCTGGCGCTTTTGCCCGTGCGACAGCAAACCGGCTTCGCGGTCCAGCGCGTCCTGCAATCCCGCTTGCGCGGCAGCGTCTTGCGCTACTTGCATGCTTTTGGCGCAGGCGCTGGCGCTGCGCCACCATGCCCAGGCTTGCTGGTGCATAGCCTGTGCTGCGAGGCGGCAGTTTTCTAGCACCGTGAAGCTGGGGTAAATGGTATTGCGCTGGTAGCTGCGGCCTAGGCCGGCGCGGGCGCGGCGCGGCTGGCTCCAAGCGCTCACATCCTGCCCGAGTAAATGCACCGTGCCCGCCGATGCTTCCAATTCGCCGGACAGGATGTTGACCAGCGTGGACTTGCCCGCGCCATTGGTGCCTATGACGGCGTGCACGCTGCCGCGCGCAACTTCGATAGACACATTGTCCAAGGCGGTCAACCCACCCCAGCGGCGACTGATGCCGGTACCGCGCAGCAATATCTCAGGGCTGTGCATGGCCTGCCTTGCTTGGCGCCGCATGGGCCAAATCATCGCGGCCTTGCCAGGCGCGTACGCGGCCCAGCAACTGCGCCGGTATGCCCACCAGACCGCGCGGCAAGAGGGCTACGCTGGCAATGATGGTGAGCCCCAAGCCCAGATGCCAGTGCTTAGCAAACTCGCCAAAGATGGCCTCGGAGCGGAAAAATTCTTGCAACAGGGCAAATGCAAACGCACCTATTAGTGCGCCGCGCAAATGCCCCAGACCACCCAGAATAATGATGATGAGCACTTCGCCCGAAATATGCCAGCTCATCATTTCCGGGTTCACAAAACCGTCTTTCACCGCAAACAAAAACCCGGCCAGTCCGGCAATGCCACCGGAGACCACAAACGCCGCCAACTTGTAGGGATAGGTGGAAAAACCGGTGGCGCGCATACGCTGTTCATTCACCCGGATACCCGCTAAAGCATGGCCGAATTTGGAGCGACCCAGCAAGGCCAAAAACGCAAAGGTGCCCAACAGGCAGGCTAGCGTGAAGCGGTACATCACCAGGGGCTTATCCAAATCCAGCCAGTCACCCAGCGTCGGTTTCATCATCAGGTAAATGCCGTCGGTGCCTCCACCCAAAGGCGTATCGTGCACCACGTAATAGGCCATTTGTGCGAACGCCAAGGTGACCATGATGAAGTACACGCCTTTGGTACGCAAGGACAGCGCGCCCACCACCAACGCATAAGCTGCGGCCAGCAACACGCACAGAGGCAACAAGGTCAGCAGCGAGGCTGGCCCGTCGGATGGCGATAAAAGTACGGTGGCGTAAGCTCCTATGCCAAAAAACGCCGCCTGCCCAAAACAGACCAGTCCGGTCTTACCCACCAGTAATTCCAGGCTGAGCGCCAGCACCGAAAAAATCATGATCTTGGTAGCCAAGTCCACGCCAAACTTACCCGCCATATGCGGGAATACGGCCAGCGCCGCAAAGCTGGCCAGCACAAACAAAAATTTAGGAAGCTGTGCGCGCATCAACCGGCCTTGAACAAGCCGTCAGGCTTCCACAGCAATATGAGCGCCATCAGGACATACACCAGTACGCCGGCCACCTGGGGCACCAGCACTTTGCCAAAGGTATCGACCACGCCGATCAGCAAGGAGGCCAGCAGCGCGCCACGAATCGAGCCAATGCCGCCGATGACCACCACCACAAAACAAATAATCAGCACCAGGCTGCCCATGCCCGGATAGACCGAGGACACTGGCGCGGCCACCATGCCGGCCAACACCGCAATCGCCACCCCAGCAGCAAACACCACACGGTACAAAAACTTGATGTCAATGCCCAGGGACTGCACCATTTCGCGGTTGGTGCTGCCCGCGCGAATCATCATGCCCAAGCGAGTTTTGGCAAAAACAAAATACATACCCAGCGCCAGCAAGAGGCACACGCCCGAGATAAACAGGCGATAGACCGGGTACACCATCATGTCGCCCAGCGGGATGCTGCCGGACAAAAAATCCGGGGCCTGCACGCCGTGCACATCGTCACCGACCAACAGGCTGCGCAATTCCTCGAAGACCAAAATCAGGCCATAAGTCATCAGCACTTGTTGCAAATGCTCGCGGGTGTACAGAAAGCTGTAAAACGCCCACTCCAGAAAGTAGCCTAAGGCCACTGCCACCGCCAAACCGAATAGCAAGGTGGTGAAAAAACCGCCACCCACCGTGGCTGCCACGAAGGGCGCCAAGGCAAAAGCCATGTAGGCGCCGATCATGTAAAAACTGCCATGGGCCAGGTTGATCACGCCCATGATGCCGAAGATGAGCGTCAGACCCGAGGCCACCAAAAACAGCAGCAAGCCGTATTGCAGCGCATTGAGGCACTGGATCAGAAAAGTGGTGAGGTCCATATCAATACAGAGCTGGCCCCACCGCTTTGAGCGGCGGGGCACAAGCCCTTGGCGTCATACCCTGAAAAATTACATCTTGCAGGCGCGCCCCGGGTCAGCCAGTTTGGCGCTGGCCATGCCCACTACTTTGTTTTCTTTTTCCTTGGCGCTGGTTTGGCGCAGGTAAAAGTCTTGCACCGGGTTGTGCGAAGCAGAGATGGTGAAGGGGCCGCGCGGGCTGTCGATCGTGGCTTTGCGCAAAGCGGCAGAAATGTCGGTGGCCTTGGTAGCGTCGCCTTTGGTGGCGTTCAGGCCAATGGCCAGCATTTGCGCTGCGTCATAGCCTTGCACCGCGTACACATCGGGCTGCATTCTGTAAGTCTTGGCGTAGTTCAGGCGAAACGCGTTGTCACGCTTGGTGTTGAGGCTGTCGGCGTAATGCAAGGCCGTGAACAAGCCATCGGCAGAGGCCGCTTGCGCATCCAAAACACCTTCGGTCAGAAAGCCCGATCCGTACAAAGGAATCGTGCCTTTGAGGCCCGCAGCCGCATAGTCCTTCACGAATTTGACCGCGCCACCGCCGGCAAAGAAGGTAAACACTGCGTCCGGCTTGGTCGCGGCGATTTCGGTCAGCAAGCCTTGAAATTCCACGTTGGGGAAGGGCAGGCTCAACTCTTTGACGACGGTACCGCCGCCTTTTTCAAAGCTTTCTTTAAAGCCTTTGACCGACTCATCACCCGCGGCGTATTTCCAGGTGATGGTGACCACTTTTTTGATCCCTTTTTTCGCCATCACTTCGCCCATGGCGTAGCCCGGTTGCCAATTGGAGAACGAGCTGCGGAAAATATTGGGGGCGCACATCGCGCCGGTCACCGCGTCGGCACCCGCGTTAGGAACGATCAGCAAGGTGCCGCTTTCCTTGGCCGCCTTGGCCATGGCCATGGCCACGCCAGAGTGGACGGTGCCAACGATGACATCGACCTGGTCGCGCTTGATCAGTTTATTGACGTTGTCGGTGGCTTTGGAAGGCTCGGACTCATCGTCTACTTTGAAGTACTCCACCTCGCGACCGGCGATTTTGCCGCCCAGCTCGGTGACATGCTGGCGAAATCCGTTTTCGATCGCCGTGCCCAAAGAGGCAAAGGTGCCGGTGTACGGCAGCATAAAGCCCACCTTGAGTTTGCCTGTGGTTTGTGCGCTAGCCAAACTGGCGCTCAAAGCAGTCACTGCCAAAGTAGCGCCGGTCCAACGGACCAGGGAATTGAAGTTGCCAAGCATACGATGTCTCCTTATAGGTGTTGCAAGAACTTAAATACTGCCGCGATCAGTCGCTCTGCTTGGTCGCGCTGCGGCACATGGCCGCATGCGTCGAATGTTAAGAGCTCAGTTCTCGGATGGTGCCTGGCCAGCGTCTGAATGTGGGCCAGCGTGCCGTATTCATCATCCAATCCCTGCACCGCCAAAACCGGGCAGCCTAAAGTCGCGATTGTGTCAGTAATTGACCAGGGGGCGAAATCGGGCGCCAGCCAAGCCTGACTCCAATGCCTAAAAACTGATTCTGCGTCAAAGTGATAAGGGCCAAGCCGCGCCAACAAGGCAATGCGTACCGCGTCGGCTTGTAATGCCGTAATGGCAGCAAGGGTTTGGGTCTCCACAAACAAATGCGGTGCCAACACCACCGCCGCCGCCACCTGCTGCGGATAGCGGGCGGCATACAAAAGAGCAATGGACGCGCCATCGCTATGGCCCATTAAAACCGTTGGCTCGTCTAACTTTAATGCTTTGAGCAAGGCCGGCAATACTTCATAGGCCTGCTGATGCATAAAGTCGACCCGCCATGGCTTTGGATGGCCCAAGTCTCGTGATTGCCCGTAGCCAGGGCGCGAATAGACCAAACCCCTGCACCCAAGGCGCTGACAAACAAGCGCAGGAAAGCCCTTCCACAGCGCCAATGACCCTAAGCCTTCATGCAAAAACACCACAACCGGGCCGGGCGCATCCCTAGCGCCCAGCCATTGGTACTCCATGCGGGCCTGGCCGTCGGCATACGCAATTTCTTGCCATTGCACTGGCTCGCTCATGCCTGCCCGGCCGACAAAGCCCGCAACTTGAAGCGCTGAATCTTGCCTGTGGCCGTCTTAGGCAACTCGGCCACAAACTCGATGATGCGCGGGTATTTGAAAGGCGCCAGCCGGTCTTTGACAAAGGCTTTGAGTTCCTCGGCGCTGACGTCCTGCCCGGCTTTTCGGACCACATAGGCTTTGGTTTTGGTCAGCCCATCCGCGTCAGGCACGCCGATGACGGCGGCCTCGAGCACTGCCGAGTGCTCTATCAGCGTGGACTCGACTTCAAAAGGCGATACATACACGCCGCTGACCTTAAGCATGTCGTCGCGGTTGCCCCAGTAAGGCATGGCGGCGCTCGGGCCCCGGATAAACAAGTCGCCCGTCTCACCGTCTGGAACCTCTTGGCCGGCATCGTCGCGCAGCGCGATGTCGTAGCCCGGCACCGGCCAGCCAGTGGTGCCATAGCGCACCTGCTCGGGACGGTTGGAAAGGTAAATATGCAGCATCTCGGTCGAGCCTATGCCATCTACGATATCCACCCCGAAATGCGCTTTGAAACGCTGACCGATGTCCGCAGGTAAGGCCTCACCCGCCGAAGAAACCAGGCGCAAAGCCATGGCCTGGGCCGTGGGCAGGGCCGGGGATGCCAGCATGGCCGCAAAAAAGGTGGGCGCGCCGTAAAACGCCGTGGGTTTTTGTCCGCCCACGCCGCCTTGCAGGCGGTGGAACACCGCATCGGGCGTGGGCCGCTCGGCCATCAAAACGGTGGTCGCGCCTACGCTCAAGGGAAAGCTCAGCGCATTGCCCAAGCCATAGGCAAAAAACAATTTCGCCGCAGAAAAACACACGTCCCCCGCGTGCAAAGCCAGCACGTCCTGCCCGTAGAGCTTGGCCGTCCAGTAGGGGTTGGCATGGCTGTGGACGGTGGCCTTGGGCCGACCGGTAGAGCCCGAGGAAAAAAGCCAAAACCCGGGGTCTTGCGGATGCGTGGGCGCGCACTGCGCCAGGGCCGCTTGCGCTGCCAGCCAGTCTTCCATCGCTACGCAGCCTTCGGGCAGCGGATGCACAGCGCGCGAGACGACCACCTGGCGCAGCTCGTGCGGGCCCAAGGCCATCGCCTCTAGCAAGACCGACAGCAAGGCCTGCGACACCACCGCCAGCTGAGACCGGCTTTTGGCCAGCATATAGGCGTAGTCCTCGGCCTTGAGCAAGGTATTGGCCGCTACCGGAACGCTGCCGCAGTACATTGCGCCCAAAAATGCGCAGGGCCAGTCGACGCAGTCGTGCATCAGCAAAAACACCCGCTCTTCGCGCCGCACGCCACTAGCCTTTATGGCGGCAGCCACCGCTTGCACGCCATGCGCCAACTCGCCATAGCGCAGTGCACGCTGGTCGTCCACATAAGCCAGGCGCGCGGCATGGCCCGTATTGCAGTCCAGCAGGTACTGCGCGAAATTAAATACTTCGCCCTGCGGGTCCATCGCAGTGGTTTCTGCCATGTTGATTGCTCCTCTTTGTCGCTTGGACGCTGTGCCACTTTCTAGCCGCCGGGCGCGTACTGGGCTGCGCCGATGGCTTGGCCTCAATGGCTTTACCTTGCCCTCGCCCGCTTGCGGCTTCCAGAAAAATGCATTATTGTGCGCAAGCGGACCTTAATTTCATTTTTCCATCATGTCAAGCACTATATTGCATACGGACACAGAAATCTCTCCTGAAAGCGCAGCGTCCAGCGAGGACAAACACCCTTATCTGGTCGGACTGGGCCAGCGTGTGGGTGCCCTGCGTGCGCGCAGGGGCATGACGCGTAAAGCCCTGGCAGCGGCGGCGCAGGTGTCCGAGCGGCATCTTGCGAACATGGAATATGGCCTGGGCAATGCCTCGGTACTGGTGCTCTTGCAAGTGGCCAAGGCCTTGCAGTGCACTTTGGCCGAGTTGTTGGGCGATGTGAGTACCTCCTCGCCGGATTGGCTGATGATTCGCGAGATGCTGGAGCAATGCGACGCGCCCACGCTGCACCGGGTGCGTATCGCCATTGGTGAGCTGCTGGGCACCGGCGGCGCGGCCCAGGAGCGCAGCACCCGCGTCGCCCTGGTGGGCCTGCGCGGCGCAGGCAAGTCCACGCTGGGACAGATGCTGGCCCAGGACCTGGGCTACCCCTTTGTGGAACTGAGCCGCGAAATCGAGAAATTTGCCGGTTGCAGCGTGGCCGAAATTCAGGCCTTGTACGGCGCCAACGCCTACCGACGCTACGAGCGCCGGGCCTTGGAGGAAAGCATTCAAATCTACCCCGAGGCAGTGATCGCTACTCCCGGCGGTCTGGTGTCCGACCCGGCCAGCTTTACCCTGCTACTGGCGCACTGCACCACGCTGTGGCTGCAAGCCGATCCGGCCGACCACTTGCGCCGCGTCACCGCCCAAGGCGACTTGCGGCCCATGGCCGCCAGCAAAGAAGCCCTGCAAGACCTGAAAAATATTTTGGAGGGGCGCCAGTCCTTTTATTCCAAAGCCCAATTTGCCATCCATACCAGCGCCCAGGACTTGGAAGCCACATTCGAGCTGCTGCGCGCCACGGTGCGCGGGCATTTGCAGATCGCGCCCTGAGTTGCAAAAAAATGCTTGACGGACTTTAATTATGTGCACTATGATGCATTAACGTGTGTTGTATGCATTTTTATGCGTGTTCCAAAGTGAGTCCGCCATGAACCCTGAATCCTTTGTCAGTTACCAGACCGAACCCAGCCAGTACCGCCATTGGACGCTGGGCTTTGAGGGCCCGGTGGCTACGCTCAAAGCCGATTTCGACGAAAACGGTGGCCTGAAGCCAGGCTACAAACTTAAGCTCAACAGCTACGACCTGGGCGTGGACATCGAGTTGCACGATGCCATCAACCGCATCCGCTTTGAACACCCTGAAGTGCGCAGCGTGGTGATCACCAGCGCCAAGGAGAAGGTGTTTTGCTCGGGTGCCAACATCTTCATGCTGGGCCTGAGCAGCCATGCCTGGAAAGTGAATTTCTGCAAATTCACCAACGAGACGCGCAACGGCTTGGAAGACTCTTCGGCCCACAGCGGCCTGAAGTTTTTGGCGGCAGTCAATGGCGCGTGTGCCGGTGGTGGCTACGAGCTGGCGCTGGCCTGCGACGAAATTTTGCTGGTCG
>CANNEW010000100.1 GCA_947503685.1 Comamonadaceae bacterium
ATCGGTCAATCTGGGTCAGGGCTTTCCTGACTTTGCCTGCGACCCTTCTTTGCTGGACGCCGTCAGCCAAGCCATGCACCAGGGTCACAACCAATACCCGCCCATGGCCGGCGTGCTGGCCCTGCGCGAAGCGGTGGCCGACAAGATTCAGCGACTGTACGGGCGCAGCTACCGCGCCGCCGACGAGATCACCATCACCGCCGGGGCGACGCAGGCGATTATTTCTATCGTGTTGGCTGTGGTGCATCCTGGCGACGAAGTCATTGTGCTGGAGCCCTGCTACGACAGCTATTTGCCCAATATCGCGCTGGCTGGTGGCGTGGCGGTGCGCGTGCCCTTAACACCGGGCACTTTTCGTCCGGACTTTGACAAGATTGCCGCAGCGATTTCTCCACGCACACGCTGCATCATCATCAACTCACCGCACAACCCCAGCGGCACCATCTGGCACCGCGAAGATATGCTGCGCCTGCAAGAGATTTTGGCGCCCACTGAGGTGCTGCTCATCAGCGACGAGGTGTATGAACACATGGTCTTTGACGGCGCGCCCCACGAAAGTGCGGCCCGCTACCCCGGCCTTGCGGCACGCAGCTTTATGGTGTCCAGCTTTGGCAAAACCTACCATGTCACCGGATGGAAGGTCGGCTTTGTGGCGGCCCCCGCAGCCCTGACCGCCGAACTGCGCAAAGTGCATCAATTCAATGTATTTACCGTGAACACGCCGGTGCAGTACGGCTTAGCCGCTTTTATGCAAGAGCCTGCCCGCTACTTGGAATTGCCCGCGTTTTACCAACGTAAGCGCGATCTGTTTCGCCAAGGCATGGCACACACCCGCTTTCGGCTGCTGCCCAGCGAAGGCACGTTTTTTCAGTGCGCGGATATTTCCGAAGTCAGCGATATGAGTGAAGCCGAGTTTTGCCGCTGGTTAACGATAGAAATCGGCGTGACAGCGATCCCCATGTCGGCTTTTTACCGCGACGCCTTTGACCAAAAAATAGTACGCTTTTGCTTTGCCAAAGAAGAAGCTACCCTGCGTAAAGGCCTAGAACGCTTAGCCCAGTTGTAGTGCGCCAGGGTGCCGGCCAGTCTTGCGCCGTTTGCACCGTTTGCACTGATTGATTGATGTTTGATTGAAAGTACCCACAGCATGTCCCTGACTATCAGCGCCCATACCGACCGCTTTGCCACCGCGCCCCAAATCGATCCGAATGACATGGCCGCCATCGCAGCGCAAGGCTTTAGCACCGTGGTGAACAACCGCCCCGATGGCGAAGGCGGGCCGGATCAGCCCAGCTCAGAGGCCATGGCGCAAGCGGCGCAGGCGGCGGGTTTGGAATACCACTATTTGCCAGTCATCAGCGGTCAAATTACCCCCGAGCAAGTGGCCAGCTTTGCCGCCGTCGTAGCCGCGTCCGGTGGGCCGGTGCTGGCCTTTTGCCGCAGCGGCGCACGCTCGACCACTATTTGGCACATGGGCCGCTAAGGGCTTTAACTGCCCAGCTGCGCCCAGGCTTTTTCCAGGCGCTTCACGCTCACCGGTTGGGGGGTGCGCAATTCCTGCGCAAAAAAGCTGACGCGCAGCTCTTCCATCAGCCAACGGAACTCGGCCATGCGTTCATCGACCGCCCCCTTGCGCTCAGCCACCAAGCGCCAGTAGCGTTGCTCCAGCGGGCGCAACTCGTCCAGCCGGGCAGCATCGCGCGCCGGGTCCGCGCGGTATTTGTCCAAACGCAAGGTGACGGCTTGCAGATAGCGCGCCAGGTGCTGCAAGCGCGGCCAGGGCGTGGTCTGCAAAAAACGCTTGGGCACCAGCCGCTGCACTTGCGCGCTAACATCCTCGCAAGCGGGCGCGGCGTTTTTGCTGTCTTTGATTTTGCGCGCCGCGTTTTGGTACTCCAGCAATATCGTCAAAGCCATGCGCGCCACTTCATTGGCAATCAAGGTCAAGCGGCCCCGGCCTTCGTCAAAACGCTTTTGAAACGCCGCAGCGTCCGTGGGCAATGGCTCCAGCAAAAACGCCCGCTCCAGCGCCAGCGCGATGATCTGGGCTTTGAGTTCTTCCACCGTCCCACCCGCAGCGTTACTGCCATCGACCTTACCGACTTGCATGTAAGCGGCGCCCATTTTTTGCAAGTCCGGGATGGTCTTTTCCAAGTACTTGATCGCGTCTTTCAGTTGCAAAGCAAACAAGCGCGCCAGGCCACTGCGGTGCTTACCTGCAGCGATCTGTGGCTCGTCAAACACTTCCAGCGTCACGGCGTCGCCACCATCGACGAGGGCAGGAAAACCAATGACCGCATGGGCGCCTTTGCGTATTTCCAGCAATTCGGGCAATGGGCCAAAAGTCCAGGCGGTATAGCGCTGTTCGCCGCTGTGCAGCTGCGCGCCAGGGCGGCCCTGTTCTCGCCCGACCGACGCCACAGGTTGCAAAGGAGCTTGTCCTTTGGGCGCAGGCGCCGGTACGGTATCGCTCAGTTTGAGCGCGGCCAGCGCCTGAAAAGCGCCACGCGCCTGCGAGCCCCATTGCGCCTTGAGTGCGCCCAGGTTGCGCCCCTGCCCCAACTGCCGCCCATGCTCATCGATAACGCGGATGTTCATAAAGAAATGCGCGGGCAGCATATCCACCTTGATATCGGCCCGCACAATGTCCAGTGCGGTGGCCTCGCGCACCAATTTGAGCAAAGCATCAACCAGGCCACCGGCGCCAAAGCGTTCGGGCGTGTTCAGTACTTCGGTCATGCGCGCCGCCGTTTCGGGCAGCGGCACCAGGCGGGAACGCGGCCTTTGGTGCAAGGTCTTGAGCAAGGCCTGCACTTTGTCTTTGAGCATGCCGGGCACCAACCATTCGCAGCGCTCTTCATTCACCTGGTTGAGCACAAACAAGGGCACCGTGACCGTCACGCCATCACGCGCATCGCCCGGCGCATGCAAATACGCAGCCGCGCAATCAACACCGCCTAAGCGCACTGTCTTTGGAAACTGGCTGGTGGTAATACCCGCCGCCTCATGGCGCATCAGCTCTTCGCGGGTCAGCATCAAAAGCGTGGGCTGCTTTTTGACTTCCTCGCGGTACCAGCGCTCGCAGCTGTAGCCGCTGCACACATCGCTAGGCAGTTTCTGATCGTAAAAAGCGTAAATCAAGGCGTCATCAACCAGCACGTCCTGACGCCGCGCTTTATGCTCCAAGTCCTCGACTTGTTGAATTAACTTGAGATTGGCCGCCAAAAAAGGCAGCGCCGTTTCCCACACACCTTCGACCAGCGCCTGGCGGATAAAAATTTCGCGCGCGCCAGCCATATCGAGGCGGCTGTAGTTCACACGCCGGCCGCTATAGACCACCATGCCATACAAGGTGGCCCGCTCCAGCGCCACCACTTCAGCGGCTTTTTTCTCCCAGTGCGGATCCAGCAACTGTTTTTTCAGCAAATGGCCACCCACTTGCTCCACCCATTGCGGCTCAATCGCCGCAATACCGCGCCCAAATAATCGCGTAGTCTCCACCAGCTCGGCCGCAATAATCCAGCGCCCAGGCTTCTTCGCCAAATGCGCGCCCGGATGCGGGAAGAACTTGATGCTGCGAGCGCCCAGGTATTCACCTTGCTGGCCTTCGGCCTCCAGCTTGCAACCGACGTTGCCCAGCAAACCGGCCAGCATCGATAGATGCAGTTGCTCGTAGGAGGCAGGCGTCGTATTGATACGCCATTGGTGTTCGGCCACCACGGTGAGCAGCTGGCTGTAGATGTCTTTCCATTCGCGCAAGCGGCGCACGCTGATAAAGTTTTGCCGCAACAATTGCTCAAACTGGCGGTTGCTCAGCTTGTGCGCACCGCTAACTTCGGCTTTGTCGCCACGCGCTGCGCCAATCCATTTCCACAACTTCAGGTAACCGGAAAACTCGCTCTTCTCGTCGTCAAACTTGGCGTGCGCCTGGTCCGCCTGCTGTTGCGCATCCATAGGCCGGTCGCGCACATCCTGCACGCTCAAGGCCGAGGCGATGATCAGCACCTCGTCCAGCGCCTCGCGCTTGCGCGCTTCCAAAATCATGCGTCCTACGCGCGGGTCCAAGGGCAGGCGCGCCAGTTCCTGGCCCAGGGGCGTGAGTTCGTTGGCTTCGTCCACCGCGCCCAACTCTTGCAGCAGTTGGTAGCCGTCTGCAATCGCCCGGCCCGAGGGGCGCTCCAAAAACGGGAAGTCCTCGACCGCGCCCAGGCGCAGCGACTTCATGCGCAATATCACCCCGGCCAGCGAGGAACGCAGTATTTCCGGGTCGGTAAAGCGCTCGCGTCCGGCAAACTCTTTATCCTCGTACAGGCGTATGCAAATACCGTCGGCCACCCGGCCGCAACGCCCGGCGCGCTGGTTGGCCGAGCTTTGGCTAATCGGCTCGACCAGCAATTGCTCCACCTTGCTGCGAAAGCTGTAGCGTTTGATGCGGGCCGTGCCGCTATCGATCACAAAACGGATGCCAGGCACCGTTAGCGAGGTCTCGGCCACATTGGTGGCCAACACAATGCGCCTGCCGGTGTGGCCTTCAAAAATGCGGTCTTGCTCGGCCTGGCTTAATCGGGCAAAAAGCGGAAGCACTTCGCAATTGCGCAAGACCGGCTGGTGGCTTAGGTGGCGGCGCAAATGGTCTGCCGCTTCGCGGATTTCGCGTTCGCCGGGAAGGAATACCAAGATGTCGCCCGCAGCGCCGCCACGCCACAGTTCATCCACGCCTTCGGCAATCGCATCGTTCACGTCGTAGTCGCGCCGCTCTTCAAAAGGCCGGTAGCGCTGCTCCACCGGAAACATGCGCCCCGACACCATGATCACAGGCGCAGGTGTCAGCGTTTTCGCGTCTTGCGTGCCTTGCAGGCTGGCAAAGTGGTCGGCAAAGCGCTGCGCGTCTATCGTGGCGGATGTAACGATCACTTTCAGGTCGGGCCGCCTTGGCAGTATCTGGCGCAAATAGCCGAGCAAGAAATCGATGTTCAGGCTGCGCTCGTGCGCCTCGTCAATGATCAGCGTGTCATAGGCTTGCAATAGCGGGTCAGTCTGCGTCTCGGCCAGCAAAATGCCGTCGGTCATCAGCTTGACTGACGCGTCGCGGCTTAAACGGTCCTGAAAACGCACCTTGAAGCCCACCACCTCGCCCAAAGGCGTGTGCAGTTCTTCCGCAATGCGTTTGGCCACGCTGCTGGCGGCGATGCGGCGCGGCTGGGTGTGGCCTATCAATTTGCCGCGCGGGGCGGGTTTGCCATTGGGCAGCACTTTGGGGTAATTGCACAGGCCACGCCCCATGGCCAGCGCGATTTTGGGCAGTTGGGTGGTCTTACCCGAGCCGGTTTCGCCGCAGACGATGACGACCTGGTGACGCTCCAGCAAGGCCATTATTTCCTCGCGCCGAGCGGAGACGGGTAGGTTCTCGGGGAAGTCTATGTGCAAGGTGGACGCCATTGAGCCCATTATCACTCAAAACACAGGTTCACGGTTTCACATAATTATGTGAAACCGTGTAATGGATGCTACACTTGCAGCCAATTCCACCGGGAGCCTAGCCATGTCCAACCTCACTATTTCTTTAGACGACGAACTGATCAAGCAAGCCCGTATCCGCGTGGCACAACAAGGCACTTCCTTAAGCGCCAAGGTGCGAGAGCTTTTGCAGCATTACGTCAACGGCACGGATGACGCGACCAAGCGACTGCGCGAAGAAGCCACTGCCAAGCTCATGCTGGCTATCGAAAGTGCCACTTTGGCGACCCAAGCGCCCCCTCCATCCGCCCAGGTAATGACTAAGGCAACACTGCGGGGGGAGCTTTATACCGAAGACTTTCGTGCCAAGGACCGAAAACTAATCAGCCCAGGCACCACTGCCGAACAGCAGGAAGCCCAGTGAGCGTTTTTTTTGATACCAACGTTTTGGTGTACTGCACCGACACCACCGCACCCAAAAAGCAGGCCATCGCAAGGGCGCTGGTGTCAACAGCCAGCGCCAGTGGTGATGCCATGGTGAGCACCCAAGTGATGATCGAGCTATTCAATGTATTGACCCGTAAGCAACAAATGCCTGCCGCCAACGCCCAAACGCTGATCGCGGCTTACACGGGCTGGTCGGTGGTGCCCAGCGACCTTACGCTGGTAACGGCGGCCATTGAGAAGTCGACACAACACCAGCTATCCATCTGGGACGCGATGGTTATTGAGGCAGCACTGCGTGGCGGCGCCCAAACGCTTTACACCGAAGACCTGACCCACGGCCAGCGGTTTGATGCGATTACCGTGGTCAATCCATTTATCGCATAGCCACGCAGGCCCGACGCCCCGCTTTCGGTACATTAGTGTCACTCAGCCATCCAACAGCCCACCCGCCAACCATGACCTCTGTCTTTAACTTCACCTTCGTGCCCTGGTTCAGGTCGGTTGCGCCTTATATCCACAAGTTCCGGCACCAAACTTTTGTCGTCGGCATTGCGGGCGAGGCCATTGCAGCGGGCAAGCTGCCGCACCTGGCGCAAGACCTGGCCATGATCCAGAGCATGGGCGTCAAAGTCGTGCTGGTGCATGGCTTTCGGCCCCAAGTGAACGAGCAACTCAAGGCCAAAGGCCATACCGCCAAGTATTCCCACGGTATCCGCATTACCGACGAAATCGCGCTCGACTGCGCGCAGGAGGCCGCCGGCCAGTTGCGCTACGAAATCGAAGCGGCCTTTAGCCAGGGCCTGCCCAATACGCCCATGGCCGATTCCACGGTGCGGGTGATCAGCGGCAATTTCATCACCGCGCGCCCGGTCGGCATCGTCGATGGCGTGGATTTCCAGAACTCCGGCGTGGTGCGCAAAGTCGATACCGCAGGCATCAGCAAAGTACTGGACATGGGCGCGATGTTGCTACTCTCGCCCTTTGGTTTTTCTCCCACGGGCGAAGCCTTTAATTTAGCCATGGAAGAAGTCGCCACCTCAGTGGCCACTGCCTTACAGGCTGATAAATTGATTTTTCTGACTGAAGTGCCGGGCATCTTGCAGCGCCCGCACGAGCCGCCGGGCGAGGACAACCCAGTGGACACCGAACTACCGCTGGCCGCGGCGCAAGCCTTGTTGCAGGAAGCCCCGCCGGCCAGCGAGCCCAGCGATGTGGGCTTTTATTTGCAACATTGCGTCACCGCCTGCAAAGGCGGGGTCGAGCGCAGCCACATCATCCCCTATGCGGTTGATGGCGCCATCTTGCTGGAAGTCTATGTGCACGACGGCATAGGCACCATGATCGTCGATGAAAAACTCGAAAGCCTGCGCGAGGCCACCGAGGACGATGTGGGCGGCATCCTCAAACTGATCGAGCCGTTTGAAAAAGACGGCACCCTGGTCAAACGCAGCCGCACCGAAATAGAGCGCGATGCCTCGAGCTACACCGTGATCGAGCACGATGGCGTGATCTTCGCCTGCGCCGCACTCAACCCCTACCCCGAGGGGCGCACTGCTGAGATGGCGGCGTTGACGGTATCGCCCGATGTACAAGGCCAGGGCGACGGCGAGCGCGTGCTCAAACGCATAGAGCAACGCGCCCGCGCGGCCGGACTGGAAAGTATTTTTGTGCTGACCACCCGTACCACCCACTGGTTTTTAAAACGCGGCTTTGTCCTGGTGGACGCTGACTGGCTGCCCGACGCCCGCAAGCGTCAATATAACTGGGACCGCAAGAGCCAAGTGCTGGTGAAAAAACTAAACTAAGGCGCTTGCGCTACCAACGCGGCCTATTGGGCTATGGCGCCATGCAATCAGCGCGGATGTGATGGCGACATCACAAAAACACAGGAAAGACCAGTTGGCAATCGAGCCGCCCAAAAATGTCCAATCGACCGCCGTGCAATCGCCACTGCCTTTGAACACCATGGGGATCACGCGCTGCAGCGGAAAGTTTTCGATCATGCCGTACAAGTCCCGCCCGCAGGTGAGCACTTCGGGGGGAAACCACTGCAAATAACTCTGGCGCGCGGCGACAAATGCGCCAAAGCCTGCGACCAGAAAAATCACGATGCCAAAGCCAACCCAAGCGCGCGTTGAACTGCGCGTCGCCGCAAACCCGGCCAACAGCGCCACCAACACAAAGGCATAGCGCTGGACAATGCACATAGGACAAGGCTCCAGCCCCACCACATGCTGCAAGTACATACCAAAAGCCAGCAACAAGGCCACAACGATAGCGGTCAGCCCATAAATCCGCCGCGGGTGGGCATTGATCAACTCAAAAAGCACCGTCACAGGTTTTCCTAAAATTCACACTTAGCCGAAGAGGTGGGGAGATTATCCGCCCGCCGCCCAGGGGGCCGCCAGCCAAAGGGAATAAGATCGCACTTGAAGCTGCATGTTTTCTGCGCTACATCAAAGGTTTTACTTCATGGCACGTACCGTCACCTGTATCAAACTCGGCACCGAGGCCGAAGGTCTGGATTTCCCACCCTACCCCGGCGAATTGGGCAAGCGCATTTGGGAGGGCGTGAGCAAAGAAGCCTGGGCCGCTTGGCTTAAGCACCAGACTATGTTGGTCAACGAAAACCGCCTAAATTTGGCCGACGCGCGCGCGCGCCAATATCTGGCCCGTCAAATGGAAAACCATTTCTTTGGCAGCGGCGCCGATGCCGCGCAGGGCTACGTGCCACCGACGGCCTGAATCCGACCACCACGCCATTTACCGTGGCCGCAGACGCCA
>CANNEW010000101.1 GCA_947503685.1 Comamonadaceae bacterium
TTCTCACTTCACTCATAGAAGAGGTGACCGCACTCAGTAAAGCAAGGGACATTAAAAAGGCTCTAGCTTTTCGAAAATTGAATGCTACGGGAGTGAAAGTGTTGTTCATTAACTAATGATACGGTAAGGTTTTAAGCTTAGGCCAGCCAAGCCCCACGGACATCGGAGCAGCCAGGAATGATCGCCTGGGCGTGCCGCAGCCCAGCACAAATTGCCAACAACTAGTACGCTGCTTGAATTGTAGCTAGACGCACTACACACTACAATGCGCCCATGATTAAAAGTTTCCGACACAAAGGATTGGAGCGCTTATTCAGGGAAGGCAGCAAAGCCGGCATTCAGGCGGCCCACGCAAACAGGCTACGATTGCAACTTGCTGCGCTGGACCAGGCAGTGGGTCCACTAGATATGTCTGCGCCTGCTTGGAAGCTACACCAACTCAAAGGCGACTTGAATGCACATTTGGCAGTTACGGTCAATGGAAATTGGCGTATGGTTTTTTTGTTTGAAGGTACGGACGCCGTCTTGGTGGACTACCTTGATTACCACTGAGGTGAAACGATGACTCGAATGCACAATCCGCCGCACCCGGGCGAAGTCCTGCGGGAATATTTGGGTGAAACGACTGTCACCGCTGCTGCTACCAAATTAGGTGTCAACCGTGTGACGCTGAACCGCATAGTGACTGGCGCGTCCGGCATTTCCGCTGATATGGCCTACCGCCTGGCAGCTGCATTTGGTACCTCTGCCGAATTGTGGGCTGGTATGCAGCTCCAGTATGACTTGTATCAGGCGGGGAAAATCAAGCGCCCGCGTATTGAAAGACTGACGGCATAAGGGAGTGCGCCAATAGTTTGTGCTTGGCCTGCAACTGTCGAACTACTTCGGTGAGCAAGTAATTTGGAAAGCCTAAGACCCAAAGCACAAGAGCGAGTAAGGTCAGGTAGCAGGTAATTCAAAAGCATGGCCCGATTTTAGGCCTGCACCGGCAAGCGAGCCGCTACCGTCGCGCAGGCGCGGTCAGGCGCATGTGCAAGTGCATGACCTTCAAGCTTGCGGGCGCTTGCCGTACACACCGGCGTGGGTGTGCAGCAGGTCCAGGGGGTAGCGTTGCCCGGCCAAATAGTCTTCTATGCATTGCAATACCAAGGGGCTACGGTGCTGCAGTGCGCTGGCGCGCACTTCTTGCGGTGTTAACCACAGTGTGCGCACAATGCCGGTATCGAGGACGCGCTGCGTATCGAAGGCGCCTAGCGCGCCACAAAACGCGAAGCGCAGATAGCTCAGGTCCGCGCCACCCGGCCTGGCCGGTCCGTTGGGCAATTGCACGCGGGCCAGGTAGATGCCGACCAGCGCCTCGGGCGTGAACGCAAACGCGGTTTCCTCCAGCGTCTCGCGGGCACAGGCTTGCGCCAGCGATTCGCCAGGGTCCAGGTGCCCGGCCGGGTTGTTCAGGCGCAGGCCTTCGGGCGTTAGCTCTTCGACCATCAAAAACCGCCCCTCGCGCTCAATAATGGCCGCTACCGTCGTAGAAGGCTTGTAGCGCAAATCGTCCATAAGGCTGCGAAGGCGGGCTGGGTGCTGTCGATGCGGGTGGTGGCAGCGGCTCTTTAGGCCCCGGTTGCGCTGCTTGGAGCGCTGGCGCTGCGGACGGCCGCGGCATGCGCATCCGGCGCTTGCGCCTTGGGCCGCGCCCCTTCGGCGGCGCGCTCGGCATATTTATTAAAGCGCCAGGCGCTGCCGTCCAGGGTGATGCGTCGCCAGGTGGCACGTTTCTCTGCGGGGCTCATTTGTGGCCAGTGCTGCACTTCCGAAAAACTGCGGCCGCAGCCTTTGCAGCTTTCGTCGCCCTGGCTGGTGGAGCAAATCGCGATGCAAGGCGTGTCCGGCGTGCTGCCGTACCATGCCATCCAAGCCTCGTGCGCCGCGCGCGGCATGCTGCGCTCGTCGGCCTCAGCCTCGCGGTAATAGACCAGCAAGGCATAAATCTCGGCCAGTGCGCGCGTGGGGCCGGGCAGGGACACACCATCGGACGAAGGACTTTTGCCGCGCCAATAGTTGATAGCCGACTCGATATCGGTAATATGGATGCCTGCCATGGGGGTTTATAGAGAAGAGGCGCGATGATAGCCGTACTGGCGGCGCACAAGGCACGTCGGCCTTACCCCCACACCGTCTGGGGTTAGCAGCGGCTTTTTTATACTCCACAGGTTGGAGGGGAGTAGCCCCCCGTTGTCGGGTCGTCAATACGGACACTTGCTGTCCCGGCCCCACAGATGCCAGTGCTTTGCGCGCTGCGCCATCGGGCAAGACCTTCGCCGCACGTGGACGGTTTCGCCCGGACGCGTGCGTCAGGTGTCTTATGCCCGCTCCAGGGCCTCATTACAGGAATAAAAGACCGTGGAACTCTTTTCAAATGCCTGGTGGTCTGCTTTGCTGGCTATCGTCTTGATCGACCTGGTGCTGGCCGGCGACAACGCTATCGTCATTGCCCTGGCCGCTCGCAACGTGCCCGACCATTTGCGCAAAAAAACCATTCTTTGGGGCACAGCGGGCGCAATTGGTGTGCGCATTGTCATGACGCTGGGTGTGGTTTGGCTTTTACGAATACCGGGGCTGATGCTGGTCGGTGGCCTGGGCTTGGTCTGGGTGGCTTACAAACTGCTGGCCGACCAGGGTGAGGGGGGCCATGAAGGAGGAGACGCGAGTACCTTTTGGGGCGCCATGAAAACCATCATGGTCGCCGATGCCCTCATGGGTATAGACAATGTACTGGGCGTGGCCGGTGCGGCCCACGGGGCTATGGATTTGGTGGTCATTGGCCTGCTGATCAGCGTGCCTATCGTGGTCCTTGGCAGTTCGGTGGTGCTGCGTTTGGTGGAACGATTCCCCTGGATCATCGGTTTGGGTGCCGCCGTTCTGGCGCTCACCGCTGCGCAAATGATAGCCAACGAGCCCTGGTTGCAGGACTTTTTCGGCGCCGCCAAAGGCGTGATCGACGAGCGTCAGCAGTGGTCCCGCTGGGGCTTTTATGCGCTCGTGACTGCGGGTGTTTTGCTGGCGGGTTGGCGCAGCAAGCGCCGTGCATTGCAAGTGGCGGACCCGGTTTAACGCACCAGGGCCAGGCCGGGGCATTCGATTAGCGTTGCTGGTTGGCTTGCTCGCGAAGCAGTTGCACGATCTCGCGCGCACGCGTGTCAACGATGGCCGCTTCAATATAGTCCGGCCCTTGGCTGCCCCATTGGCCCTTGCGCACCAGGTCCTGGGCGGCGCGCAAACGCCCCAGCGCCGACGTCCAGTCCTGCTGCAGCCCATCGGCCTGGGCTTGGGCGCGGATAGCCGCCACCGCCCGGCCTTGGGCTTCATAGGCAGCACCCAAAGCGCGCCAGGCGCCTAGGTCGCGCGGGTGGTCCACCGTCCACAGGTGCAAAGCGGTGGCTGCGCGGGCCGCCTCATTGCCTCGTACCTGCACCTGGGCGCGCTGCAAAAGCTCTGCGCGGTCTAAAGACATCTCTTTGGCACTAGCAGCGCGCACCGGCGTCGTCAGGCTGGCCTGCGCCTGAGGCAGCTGATCCTGGCTGAGCGCGATTTCGGTGTTGAGCAGGCGTACCAAGCGATCGACCAAGGGCGGCGCACCACCCATGCCCGCCAGTTGTGCAGCCAAGGTGCTGGCTTGGTCAAAAGCGCGCAGCTTGAGCGCCGCCACTGCTGCGCCATATAAAGCGGCTGCTTGTTGCGCCGGCGCCTTAGCCGCCAAGACCGCTGGCTGCACATCCGCTTGCCAACGCTGCAATCCATCGACACCGCTATCGGAGAGTACCCGCGCGCGCGCCGCCATGAGCAGCGCTTCCCAGTCGCTTTGTGCTGGTTTGTTAGGGGCCTGCTCCAGGCCGATGCGGCTTTGCATATCGGCAATACGATCAGTGCTCAGAGGATGGCTGCGCAAATAAGGAAAGCCGCCGCTGTCGTTGTTACGGCTGGACTGCTGCAATTTTTCAAACATGCCGACAAAGCCTTGCGGTGCAAAGCCGGCTTCACTGGTTAGGCCAAAGCCGGTACGGTCAGCCTCGCGTTCCATGTCGCGCGAGTAGTTCAAGCTGCTTTGCATTGCAAGGCCCTGGCTGCCCATAATCAAGGCATTGGCCGCGTCGTAACCGCTGTTGGTGCACTGGTTGAGCGCATTGCAACTGGACTGGCTTTTGCTCGCCGCAATCAGGCCCAAAATCATGCCGCCAATCATCCAGGGCGTTCGGGCCGCGTCTTTGTCCGTCTTACGGGCGAAGTGCCGCTGCGTCACGTGGCTCATTTCATGGCCCAGTACCGAGGCCAACTCGTCGCGGGTTTGTACGATTCCCACCATACCCAGGTACAGGCCGAAATAACCACCCGGTAGTGCAAAAGCATTGATGGCGCGTTCGCGGGACAAGAGTATTTGCCAGGCGAAGATCTCGTCCAGTTCTGGCCGCAGGTCGCCGCGCGCGCGCGCGGCCCTGAGCAGCGGCTGCCACAGGCTTTGCACATAGTCGCTCAGAATGGCGTCATCGATATAGTCCGGGTCGCGGTACAGGCTGCGCACAATCGAGTCGCCCAAGCGCCGCTCGGCAGCGGGGGATATCTCCGTGCCATCGCCTAAATCTGGTAGGCCTATGCTTCGCGCAGCGGCCGGCGGCGTGTCAGTTGCGGCGCTGACGCAAAGCCCCACGGTTGGCAAACAGGCCGCAGCACTGAGCAAAGTGGCGAGCAGCGTTCTAGAGAGGGCAGGCAATGGGGCGGTGCGGCGGCGAGTACAGGTCATACCCGTATGATGCACGGGAACCATGAACGCGCGGTAAATGCCGGCGTTTTTTTATTGGCGGCGCCTATGGCTTTGCCAGGAAATCCCACCTTGACCTAATCACTATGAGCAATCTCACCCATTTTGACGCCCAGGGCCAGGCCCATATGGTCGACGTCGCCGCCAAAGCCAGTACCCAGCGCCGCGCCATCGCCAGTGGGCGCATTCACATGCTGCCTGCGACCCTGGCTTTGATCGAGAGCGGCACGGCGAAAAAAGGCGATGTGCTGGGCATCGCCCGAGTGGCAGGCATCATGGCAGCCAAAAAAACCAGCGAACTCATCCCCTTGTGCCACCCTTTGGCGCTGACCCATGTATCGGTGGTTTTTGACACCGTGCACGCCGCCACCGACCCGCAAGCGCAGGACGGCGTGCGTTGCACTGCCACCGTCGAAACCGTAGGCCCCACCGGCGTGGAAATGGAAGCCCTGACCGCGGTGCAGGTTGCGCTGCTCACCATTTATGACATGTGCAAAGCAGTCGATCGCGGCATGGTGATGCAAGACATCACTTTGCTGGAAAAGCACGGGGGCAAAAGCGGGAGTTTTGTGAACCGCTGATTGATAGCGGCTACCGTTTCGGTGCCAATCCCATCGCTGAAACGCTTGCCGACCTTGCTCAAAATAGAGGCCGACCTATTTTTTGTCTGATTTGCTATCCGGTGTGACAGCGTCTATGACCGCACCTGCAGCCTTTGCGGTGGTTTTGACCACGGTAGCCCCAACCGCAATGGCAGCGTCTGCCACAGCGTATACCGCACAGCCAGTGCAGGACAGGGAAATGAGTAAGGTTAGATAAATGGTTTTCATACGTCTTTCACAGTGTGGCAAAGATGGGGCAGGTGAAAACCCATGTCCCATAGCGCCCTATTAGACCTCACCGATTGCGCGCAAAGCCGCTAGGTGCGCTTAGGGCAAAGCCAGCTGCGCATGGGCCGCTCGCCAGCGCTGGTAATCCTCTGGAAAAGCAGCAGCAAAACGCGGTGCGTACTGCGCGATCTTGTCTGCCCGTTGCAGCACGATGGCCGCATCGAGAATCTTTTCCACCACTTTAGCTTCGGGCGAAAAATGCAGCAGCTGCTCACCTAGCTGCAGCAAATACGGCGCCGTCTGCTCGGACACCGACGTGACCGATAGGGTTGCGAAATCCACATGGCCGCCGAAAAACCAGGTGCCTTGTACCTTGCTATGGGTGTCGTCGCGGTAGGCAGGCGCGCGGTTTTCTGCGGTCATGTAGAGCTGGCTCATGCGCCAGTAATTCCAAGACACCATGGCGCAAACCAGCGCAAGCATTGGCACGGCAAACCAGCGGGCGTACAGGGCAAGGCGGGGCCTGAAGCTTAGGCCCGCCCTGGGTGCGGACGCGGGCGTGTCGGCTATTGCAGCGCTGGGCGCCTGCTGCGCCGGGTAGGCGTGTAACACCCACAGGCATAGCACGGTGGCCACCTGAAACGGCCCGTACCACAGCGGGTACTCCAGCAAACTGTGCAGCGCCACCATGGCCAGCAGGCCCCATGCCAGTTGGCGCTGGGGCACCCGCTCGGCCCAGGGCTTGTTGTGCAGCAGCCACCTTAGAAGCAGCGCACAGATCAATAACGCCAGTGGCAGCCCCAGCTCCACGGCTAATTGCAAAGGTAGGTTGTGGGCATTGTCCAAAATGGCGCAAAAACGCACACCCGCCAGCGGCGTGGTGTACAGGGTCATGAAATGCGCAAAGTCCAGTTCGCCCCAGCCCCAGCCGGCAAGCGGTTTTTGCGTAATGAGGTGCAGCACATTGCGGTACAAAGCCATGCGACTTTCGCAGCCCTGCGGCGGCTCGCGCATGCGTTCAAACACCGATCCGTCCACCCCCGCCGCAATCGGCAACCACACGGCTGCCAGCACATAGGCCAACAACATAAAACCGACGGGAAACAGGCCATGCCAGCTCCGGCCTGATGCGCCCGCACCGGCTCGCCAGCACCAGGCAAGCCCCATGAGCAGCAGCAACTGGAGAAAGCCGGTGCGCGAACTCGATGCCGCCGAGGCAGCGCACACCACGGCCGCAGCTGCCAGCCATGCCAAGGTCTGCGCGGCGCTCATTTTTTCCGCCCGCGCATACTGCGCCCACCACCACAGCAGCACCAAGCCCATGCTGCATAAAGTGGCAAACTGGTTACGCTGTCGCAAATTGCCAAAGGCCTGACCCAGCCCGGCGTAATTCACCCAAGTCCCCAGCAGCTGCGACTGGTCAAAGTACTGCAGCAGTCCCATCAGCGCACTCACACCCGCTGCCAGCGCCCAGCCTGCCAGCAGCACGCGCCATCGCGCTTCGCGGTCGGTGAGCAGGGTGATGAAACACAGCCCCAATCCAGCGGCCCCCCACCAGGCGACCAGGCCAGAGACGACGTTTACGGAGGGGCCAAAGTTAAATGGATTGAGCCAGGGGTAGGCCAGGCACACTATGGCGAAGCAGTAGGCAAAGAATTGGGGTAGGAGCGGCACGCGCCGAATTATCGGCGGGCTTTGGCAAGCCCAGCGCGGGACATTTTTTGGGCCTGCGATTTGGATGGAGCAATAAAAGCCGATACGCGCAGCGGCTGTTTATAGGTTTGGTCGAATTCGATATCAAGGATTCGTTGGTGCAGACGTGCTAGAGACGCAGGTTTTCGGCGCATGTTTCGCATCAGCATCAGTTTTGCAACTCCAAGTGCCGCTTACTACGCTGCCAGCGGTAGTGGTGTCTGCAGACCGATAGTATTGAAGGTACTTATCTTTGACCGCATTAGAGCCTTTGATTTGGCAAAGAATGCCAGCCTCCCCAGTGGTTTTAACTGTCGCGGTGACTGTCGCGCAGCGTTCGGTACCGCTTTTTAAGCCAATCTCAGCCACAGTTAAAGTCGTATATGTCAGCGCAGTCGTGACACCTTCAACAATCTTTATTTCCACTTGATTTTTCGCAGACTGTATTTCAGCCAAGGCCGATGCCACTTGCGCCTTCGCAATATAGTCTTGGTACGCCGGCACCGCCACCGCTGCCAGAACTCCGATGATCGCGATCACGATCATCAACTCAATCAGGGTGAAACCCTTTTGCAGGCTGTTTTTCATAAAGAACTCCCTATCAACAAATAAAAAAAGTAGATCTACCTGGGTCAACTGACACATTGATGCTAAAAAAATGCTTAGCAATAGTTGTCAAATGGTATATCAAATGAGGGGCAGCAAGGGTTTGCGCATTTGCAAAAGAGACCAGCTATTGCTGGCCAAGCATAGTCCAGCACAGCCATTGGTCTTGCTTGCCGGCAAGGCGCAACCGGTCTGCACGGCCCGCTGCCAGCAATTGCACCGCGACCAGCGTGAGCAAGATGCGCAATACCACCGCCGCCCTGGAGCCAAACAAGACCGCCTGTCGCTGTTGTTCCGGCGGCAGGCTGCGTGCTGCCAGAGCGATGACGACCGCCTTATCGCCTGACAGGATGATGTTGATCTAGATGATTTTCAGCAGACCGAGCTAGAGCTCGGGCGTTTGCAGTATTTCCATGCATGTCTTACTTTGGCTGGCTTAGAGCATGGCTTTGAGTAGCTTGGCCATTTCTGACGGATTGCGCGTCACTTTGAAGCCACACTCCTCCATCACCGCCAGCTTGGCGTCCGCCGTGTCGGCGCCACCGCTGATCAGCGCACCGGCATGGCCCATGCGCTTGCCCGCAGGCGCGGTGACACCGGCGATAAAGCCGACGATGGGTTTTTTCATATTCAGCTTGCACCAGCGCGCTGCTTCGGCTTCGTCGGGGCCGCCGATTTCGCCAATCATGATGACTGCGTCGGTGTCCGGGTCGTCGTTGAAGGCGCGCATGATGTCGATGTGC
>CANNEW010000102.1 GCA_947503685.1 Comamonadaceae bacterium
GAGGACGGCCAGCGCTTGGTCGATGCCAGGATCACCACGCGCGAAGAGTTGCTGCGCGTGACGCGCGATTGAGCGCGGACCGCGCAGCGCAAGTGCATCGCCACCGGATTGCCAACCCACCATGCCTGCCTACGCTTTTGAAGCCTTAAGCGCCGACGGCCAGACCCGCAAGGGCACGCTGGAGGCGGACTCGGCCAAGTCAGCCCGCACCCAGCTGCGTACGCAGGGGCTGGTGCCGCTGAGTGTTGAGGCGGTGCAAGCGGCCAAAGCGGGTAGCGCCGGCGCCTTTTTTACCCGGCGCGTGTTGGGCGCACAAGCGCTTGCGGTGTGGACGCGCCAGCTGGCCGGACTGGTGGGTGCGGGCCTGCCGCTGGAGCGTGCATTGGCGTCTTTGAGCAGCGAAGCCGAAAGCGAAGCCGAACGCAATCTGGTGGCCGATTTGCGTGCCGAGGTCAACAGCGGCAGTACTTTTGGGCGCGCGCTAGCGCAGCACCCACGCGAGTTTTCGGCGATTTACGTGGCGGTCGTCGGCGCCGGCGAGCAAAGCGGCAATTTGGCGCTGGTGCTGGAGCATTTGGCGCAAGACCTGGAAGACCAGCAAGTGCTCAACGCCAAGTTGTTGGGCGCGGCTTTGTACCCTGCCATCGTCAGCCTGGTGGCCCTGGCCATTGTCTTGTTTTTAGTCACCTATGTGGTGCCCCAAGTGGCCAGTGTGTTTGCCGGCAGCAAACGCGCTTTGCCGTTTTTAACTGTGTTGATGCTGGGCCTGAGCGACGTGGTTCGCAGCTATGGCTGGCTGATGCTAAGCGTGCTGGTTCTGGGTATAGCTGCCGCGCGTTGGGCGCTGCGTGCGCCCGAATTGCGTTACCGCTTTGATGCCGCTTGGCTGGGTCTGCCCATCATCGGGCGGCTTTCGCGCAGCTACAACGCGGCGCGCTTTGCCAGCACGCTGGCGATGTTGGCAGCGGCGGGGGTACCGATTCTCAAAGCCTTGCAAGCCGCCTCCGATACCTTGAGCAACCAGGCCATGCGCCGCGATGCGCAAGACGCTTTGGTGGCGGTGCGCGAAGGCGCGCCCCTGGCCTCGGCCTTGGCACAGAAAAAGCGCTTTCCCGGTCTGCTGTCCATGTTTGCCCGCCTGGGCGAGCAAACCGGCCAATTGCCCCTGATGCTGCAGCGCGCCGCCAGCCAGCTCAGCAGCGAGGTGCAGCGCCGCGCCATGCAACTGGCCACGCTACTAGAGCCCTTGCTCATCGTCCTCATGGGCCTGGTGGTGATGCTGATTGTGCTGGCCGTCTTGCTGCCCATCATCCAGATGAATCAGCTGGTGCGCTGAGCCCGCCCAGGCGCTAGCGCGCTACTTCAAGCGGCCAGCGCGCTGCGCATTTGGTCGATGACGCTTTTGTAGTCCGGTTTGCTAAAGATCGCGCTGCCGGCCACAAAGGTATCGGCGCCCGCATCGGCTACGCGGCGGATGTTGGCGGCCTTGATGCCACCGTCGACTTCCAGGCGGATGTCTTTGCCGCAGGCGTCTATGCGTTTGCGTACCGCCTCGATTTTGCGCAAGGCCGAATCGATAAAGCCCTGTCCCCCAAAGCCCGGGTTCACGCTCATGATGAGGATCAGGTCGATGTCCTCAATCACCCAGTCCAGCACGTCCAGCGGCTCAGCCGGGTTGAACACCAGCCCGGCTTTCACGCCTTTGGCTTTGAGCGCCTGGATGCTGCGGTGGACATGGGTGGAGGCATCGGGGTGAAAGCTGACCAGGTCGGCCCCGGCATCGGCAAAGGCGGCGGCTAGCGCATCGACTGGCGAAATCATGAGATGCACGTCGATAGGCACCGGGGTGCCCGCCGCCGTGTGGGCATGCGGCTTGAGCGCCTGGCAAATCATGGGCCCAAAGGTGAGGTTGGGCACGTAATGGTTGTCCATCACGTCAAAGTGAATCCAATCGGCACCGGCGGCGATGACGCTTTTCACTTCCTCGCCCAGGCGGGCAAAGTCGGCCGACAAAATCGAGGGGGCAATGCGAAAATTCATGGTTGCAGTCTCTTATGTTTTGAAAAATGGGGCTTATTCAGGCCCTAGGGTGGAACATACCCGATTTTGCGCGTTAGCATCTGGCCATGTCTAAAACCAGTTCCGCCTACCAGTTTCATGTGGAAGTGTTTCCACAGTATTTGCCGCAGCAGTCGGCGCCGCAAAATGCTTTGTATGTGTTTGCCTACACCATCACCATCACCAATACCGGCAAGATGGCGGCGCAGCTGATTTCGCGCACCTGGAATGTGAACGATGCCAACGGACACACCGAAAAAGTCAAAGGTCTGGGCGTCATCGGGCAGCAGCCTTTGCTGCAACCGGGGCAGGTGTTTGAGTACACCAGCGGCACGCGATTGCGCACACCCACTGGCACCATGCATGGCAGTTTTTTTTGCGTTGCCGAAGACGGCGAAAAATTTGAGGTGGACATTCCCATGTTTGTGCTCGATGCGCTCAGTGCCGGGCCGGGAAGCGGCGCGCGCACTTTGCATTAAGGCTCCGCGTGCCGGGTGAGTTTGAACTGATCGCGCGCTATTTCACGCGGCCGGTACCCAAAGCGGTGCTGGGCGTGGGCGATGATTGCGCGCTGCTGCAAACCGCGCCAGGCATGCAGCTGGCTATTTCCACCGATATGCTGGTCGCAGGCCGGCATTTTTTTGCGGACGTGGACCCTTTTTTACTGGGACATAAATGCCTGGCGGTGAATCTGAGTGATTTGGCTGCCTGCGGCGCCCGCCCCTTGGCCTTTAGCCTGGCCCTGGCCTTGCCCTTGCCCCAGGCAGAGGATGCATGGTTGGAGCCCTTCGCCAAAGGCCTGTTTGCGCTGGCCGATGCGCACGAGTGCGAGCTGATTGGCGGCGATACTACGCGTGGGCCTTTGACGATTTGCATCACGGTATACGGCGAAGTGCCAGCGGACAAGGCGGCGCTGCCGGTGCCCACGCAGGCTTTGCTGCGCAGCGGTGCGCAAGCAGGCGACGATGTGTATGTCAGCGGCAGCCTGGGCGATGCGGCCCTGGCCTTGCTAGCTTTGCAAGGTCGGCTCACGCTGCCCTTAGATCTGTTGCATGCAGCGCGTGAGCGGCTAGAGCAACCCGCGCCACGTGTGGCCCTGGGTCTGGCCTTGCGCGGTATCGCCAGCGCCTGTGCTGATATCAGCGACGGTTTGTTGGGCGACCTGGGCCATATTCTTGCGCGCTCGCACTGCGGCGCACGGGTAGAGGTGGACCAGGCCTTGCCCTTGCTGGCCGCCCGCCAGGTCTATGCGGGTGGGAGCGCGCAGTTTGACAGCGATATGGGTGCGCGCACCGCACTGCAATGTGTGCTGGCCGGGGGTGATGATTACGAGTTGGTGTTTACCGCGCCGACAGCACAGCGCAGCGCATTGGCCGCGCTGTCAAGCAGCTTGCAACTGCCGCTCACCCGTATCGCTACCATAGAGGCTGCGCCGGGGCTGCGCCTGGTCGATGCCACAGGGCAAGCCGTGGCCCAGGACTTCGCCTCGTTTGACCATTTCGCAGCTGCGCTTGTATTGCCATAAACATCGTTGGAAGGAAACACCATGTCGACGCCATTTCGTATTTCGCACAGTTTCAAAGTCTCGCGCGACACTTTATGGGCGGTGTATACCCAGCCCGAGCATTTGTGCAAATGGTTCGGTCCGCAAGGCTTCACCATGCCGGCCTATGACATGGAGTTTCGTGTGGGGGGCGCGTTTTTGCATGCCCTGCAAGCCCCTGATGGCACGCAAATGTGGGGCAAGTGGGAGTTTTTAGGCATCGACGCGCCACGGCGCTTGTCGCTGGTGCAGCACTTTTCCGACCGTGAGGGCGGCATCACCCGCCACCCCCTGTCGCCGGCTTGGCCGCTGCGCACCATGGCCACCACCACGTTTACCGAAGAAGGCAGCGGTAGCGGCCTGCACCTAGAGTGGCTACCTTTTGAGTCCACTCCCGACGAGACCGCCACGTTTGACGCCGGCCACGAGAGCATGCAGCAAGGTTGGACCGGCACCTTTGCACAGCTGGAGGCCTACCTGGCCACTCTTGCCTGATCGCGACAGGCGCCGCCCTTTTCCCAGCCTATGCCCGCACCTGAGACTTTGTACACCACGGGCGCGGGCGCCAGCCGCTTTGCGGCGCGGCCTACTGCTGCCTTTATGTTGTCGCACCCGGCCCATGTGTTTGCGCTGGGCTTTGGCTCGGGCCTGTCGCGTATTGCCCCGGGCACCAGCGGCACCTTATGGGCCTGGCTGACGTTTTGGTGCCTGACGCCCTGGATGACCGATGCGCTCTGGGGCTACACGCTGCTGGCCTCCACCCTCGTGGGTTGGTGGGCTTGCGCGGTGACCGCGCGCAATATGGGTGTGCTCGATCCCGGCAGCATTGTGTGGGACGAGGTGGTGGCTTTTTGGTTGGTGCTTTGGGTCTTGACGCCGGCAAGCTTTGGGACGCAGGTAGCGGCTTTTGTGCTGTTTCGGTTTTTTGATGCGGTCAAGCCCGGCCCGGTGGGCTGGGCCGATGCGCTGTTTCATGGCATCAATGTGGACACCGAGCGCTGGCCCTGGGCCAAGGCCGGTTGGGGCATCATGCTGGACGATCTGGTGGCTGCAGCTTGCACCCTGCTGGTGATGGCGGTATGGCGCGCCTGGTAGAGGACTTGGCTGCTGCCCTGCTGGCACGCGGCTGGATGCTGGCCACCGCCGAGAGCTGCACCGGTGGACTGATTGCTGGCGCCTGTACCGACCTGGCCGGCTCCAGCAACTGGTTGGAGCGCGGCTTTGTCAGCTATTCCAATGCCGCCAAGACCGAACTGCTGGGGGTGGATGCGGCCCTGATAGCGCACCACGGCGCGGTGAGCGAGCCGGTGGCCCGCGCTATGGCGCAAGGCGCATTGCAACACTCTAAGGCGCAATGCGCGCTGGCCGTTACCGGCATCGCCGGGCCGGGCGGCGGCAGTGCGGACAAACCGGTGGGCACCGTCTGGTTTGCCTGGGCCACGCCAAGCGGCGTGCATAGCGAATTGCAGCTTTTAAACGGGGACCGCACGCAAGTGCGCAGCGCTACCGTGCAGCACAGCTTGGCCGTGCTGCTGTCCTTGGTGCAAGCGGCCCCGGCGCCCTGAGACTGCTTTTTGCCATCAAGTTCGCATGGATCGCCACGTCACTAAGCGCCTCGGGATGACGCAGTTTTGCGCATCTGCGTGGCTTTTTAGCGCAGCACCTATGGAAAAAGCGCCCTTAACGCATGCATGACGTACTTGCCGGGTTTGCCACCAGCTTGGCTTTGATAGTGGCCATCGGCTCGCAAAACGCTTTTGTTTTGCGCCAGGGTATCGTGCGTGAGCATGTGCTGGCGCTGGTGGTTTTTTGCGCGCTGTCCGATGCGCTGCTCATCATCGCTGGTGTCGCCGGGGGTGGCGCGCTGGTGCAGCAGTACCCACAGGTTTTGGAGGCGGCGCGCATTGGCGGCGCCGTGTTTTTGGCGGCTTATGCGCTGCTTGCGGCGCGCCGCGCCTTGCGCCCGGCGGCCTTGCTGCCGCTGGAGGCGCCGGGCTTGTCTTTGCCCGCTGCCTTAGCCACGTGTTTTGGCTTTACCTTTCTCAACCCGCACGTGTATTTGGATGCGGTGGTGCTGTTGGGCGCCCTCGCTACGCAGCGCGGCGAGGCCGGGCGCTGGTGGTTTGCACTGGGCGCGGCCAGTGCCAGCCTGTGCTGGTTTGCCGCCCTGGGTTTTGGCGCCCGTTTGCTGCGCCCGGTGTTTGCCCGGCCACTGGCCTGGCGCTTGCTCGACGGCTTCATCGCCGCCACTATGGCCGGTCTTGCGCTGATGGTATGGTTCGGGCAGGGAGGCGTGCCGGCAGGTGTTTGATAAGGAGTCGCTGCTATGCTGAATTTCTTCCATTCTGTGTTTCCTATGCGCTACCTGGCTTTTACGCTGTGCGCTATCGGTTTGCTGCTGTCTTTATTGGTCTGGGTCGGTGGCGGACATGTGTTGCCGGTACTGGTGTTTGCCTATTTGGTCGGTACGGGTTTTCATGATTTATGGCAAAGCAAGCGCGCTGTTCTGCGCAATTACCCGGTTATCGGGCATATGCGGTTTTTGCTGGAGTTCATCCGGCCCGAAATCCGCCAGTACTTCATCGAGAGCGAAAACGAAGCAGCGCCTTTTTCGCGTGCGCAGCGCTCTTTGGTCTATCAGCGCGCCAAAGGCGATTCGGACAAACGGCCTTTCGGCACCCAACTCGCCACCCATGCCACCGGCCATGAATGGATGACGCATTCGGTGGCGCCTAGTACGCTGGCCTCGCACGACTTTCGTATCACCATCGGGTCGCACACCGCGCAGCCTTATAGCGCTAGCGTGTTCAATATTTCGGCCATGAGTTTTGGCGCGCTCAGCGCCAATGCCATCAGCGCGCTCAACGCCGGTGCCAAGCGCGGCGGTTTTGCGCACGATACCGGCGAAGGCTCTATCTCGGTACACCACCGCAAACACGGCGGCGACCTGATCTGGGAAGTGGCCTCAGGCTACTTCGGTTGCCGCAATGACGACGGCACATTTAATGCCGAGAAATTCAAAACCAATGCGCGCGACCCGCAGGTCAAGATGATCGAGATCAAGCTCAGCCAGGGCGCCAAGCCCGGCCATGGGGGTGTGCTGCCCGGCCCCAAGGTGACGCCCGAGATTGCCGAGGCACGCGGCGTCCCGGTGGGTGTGGATTGCGTCTCCCCGGCCTCGCACAGCGCGTTTGGCACGCCGACAGAATTGATGCATTTTGTGGCCCGCTTGCGCGAACTCTCGGGTGGCAAACCCACGGGCTTTAAGCTCTGTATCGGCCACCCCTGGGAATGGTTTGCCATCGTCAAGGCCATGCTGCAAACCGGCATCACGCCAGACTTCATCGTGGTCGACGGCACCGAGGGCGGCACCGGCGCAGCGCCGTTGGAATTTATCGACCACGTGGGCTCGCCTTTGCAAGAGGGCTTGATCCTGGTACACAACAGTTTGCGCGGCGCCGGGCTGCGTTCGCAGATCATGATCGGCTGCGCGGGCAAGGTAATCAGCGCCTTTGATATTGCGCGCCTGATGGCCCTGGGCGCGAACTGGTGCAATAGCGCGCGCGGCTTTATGTTTGCCATCGGTTGCATCCAGGCGCAGACCTGTCACTCCGGCCACTGCCCGACCGGCGTGACCACGCAAGACCCGCTGCGCCAGCAGGCGCTGGTGGTGGGCGACAAAGCCGAACGCGTCTACCACTTCCACCAAAATACCTTGCATGCCTTGAAAGAATTGGTGCAAGCGGCCGGGGTGCAACACCCCAATGAGATCAGCGCCCACCACATCGTGCGCCGCACCGGCGACCACACGGTGGACAGCCTGGCCCATGCCTTGCTGCGCGAAATCCCCGAAGGAAGTTTGCTGCAAGACACGCTGGACGGCTTGCCCATGGTGTACCAACACCACTGGCATAAGGCCAGTGCGGACAGCTTTGCTTTGCAGGTTGAGGCGGCTGAAGTTGCATAGCATTTGCAATACAATCGGCGCATGAAAACCGCCACACTTCCCCCCATCCGTGTTACCCCCGATTTCCGCCTCGAACTTGAAGGCGTGCTCGAACAAGGGGAGTCCTTGTCCCAATTCGTCGAACACGCGGTTCGTACCACGGTAGCCAAGCGCAAGAATCAGGCGGAGTTCATCCGGCGCGGCGTTGCCGCCATCGAAGCAACCCAGCGCGATGGCGGCGGTATTCCGGCTGAATTGGTGATTGCCAAGCTAGAGGCTAAATTGGTCGCAGCAAGGAAGGTGCAGGCCAAGGTCGGCGCATGACCTACCGAGTCTTGTTCAGCGAAGCGGCAGCCCAGGATTTGGAACAACTGTTTGACTTCGCATTGCAACGTGAATTGGATAGCGAAACAGGTGACCTCGACAATCCGGACAGAGCCGTGCAGGCCATCAAAAACGGCATCGTATTTTTAAAATCTTCGCCCTTTGCCTGCCGTAAGGTGGGGGACAGTTCTTTCATTCGCGAACTGATCATTCTGTTTGGGAACACCGGTTATGTCGCGTTATTTGAGATTGTGGACAGCGGCACCGTGATCATCGGTGCTATTCGCCATCAGCGGGAAGACGATTACCACTGAGGCGCTGGGAGCTGTTGGCAGCTTGTCAACCGACACTTATGTAGCGATCGTTCTAGTTCAAACTGTGTAACTTTCCTGGATCTTTAAATGGAAATGATGGAATTACTGAAGAAGGTCACCGCCGCCAGCGGATTTACGCACGCAGCGGGAGTCGAAGTCGTGGTCGCTGAATTTGGAACAGTGACGCTGGAGCTGGCCAAGAAGCCTGAGCTTTTGCAGTTCAGTGGATCTTTCCACGGCGGTGTGCTTGCGGGCCTGGCCGACCATTGCGCGGGCGCCGCAGCCACCACAACCTTGGCCTCCGGCAAGATTGCAGTTACCGTGGATTTGCACATCAACTACCTGGCGCCGGCCAATGGCGAGAAGATCACAGCCACGGCCCAATGCGTCCAGA
>CANNEW010000103.1 GCA_947503685.1 Comamonadaceae bacterium
TCCACGGCATCCCGAAAATCATGGGCGTGCAACACCCGTCCTGGGAAGTCTTCAAAGCCGGGGAAGGAGGGTACGTTAGGCGTTGAGAAGTGGCCATTGGCCACCACCACGAAGTCAAATTGCTCCGTGTAGACCCGGTTGTTGACCAGATCGTGCACCGTCACATCAAATAGCTGGGTGCTTTCGTCGTAATGGACGTTGCGAACAGGGGTGCGAAAACGTATCCATGGACGCACATTGGCTTTATTCACCCGACCTTCGATGTAATCCAACATCACGGCCCGGGGGGGATAGGAAGCAATTTGCCGTCCAAAATGCGCTTCAAAGCTGTAGTCCGAAAACTCCAAACCCTCTTTGGGGCCATTGCTCCACAAATAGCGATACATAGACCCATGGACTGGCTCACCGTACTCATCTAAACCCGTGCGCCAGGTGTAGTTCCATAAGCCTCCCCAGTTGTCTTGCTTTTCAAAACAGACCACCTCCGGGATGTCGGCCCCTTTGGCCGCCGCTGACTGAAAAGCCCGCAGTTGCGCCAATCCGCTGGGACCCGCACCAATGACAGCTACACGTTTTTGCATGAGAACTTTCCTGAAAAGTGAGGTGTTGAAAATTTCATTGTATTGAACTTAGTTTCCTACAAAGAGTGTGTACTGTGCATAAGGGAATACCCTTGCTAACTTTTTTTTAAGCCGTCATGAAAATGCATCATAATGAAAATAAGTTGCATACAGGTAACTTAAAAAATAGCTTCTTTTAACAAATCATTTTTGAAGGAAAGTCATGACAGCCTCTTGGAGATTTTCGGCGCTTGCAGATCGCCACATTGCCCTCGGTTCGAAGTTAGAAGACTGGAGTGGCATGGGTACCGCTTGGTCTTATGGCAAAGATGCCAATGAAGAGTACATGGCGGTGCGCACCAAGGCCGGCCTCATGGATGTGTCGGGACTGAAAAAAATCCATATCAACGGAGCCCATGCCAGTCATCTGCTGGATCGGGTGACTACGCGCAACGTTGAAAAGCTGGCGCCGGGCCGCAGTGTTTACTGCTCGATGCTGGATGAGCGCGGCAAATTCATTGACGATGGCATCATCTACCGCTTCGGGCCCAATTCCTTTATGTTCGTGCACGGCTCGGGAGCGGGTCACGAGTCCCTGGTGGCCGCCTCCACCGGTAAAGACGTGTCCATCCGGTTTGACGACAACATGCACGATTTGTCGCTGCAAGGCCCGCTGGCGGTGGATTTTTTGGAAAAACATATTCCCGCGGTGCGCAAATTGGCTTACTTTACGCATATGCCCGCCATGCTGTACGGGCACCCGATCACGCTTTCGCGCACCGGCTACACCGGTGAGCGAGGCTATGAAATTTTCTGCCGTGGTCAGGACGCTGGTCACATCTGGGACTCCATACTCTCCGAAGGTGCGGACATGGGAATTATTCCTTGTCGATTCACCACGCTGGACATGCTGCGCACCGAAAGCTACCTGGTGTTTTTCCCCTTTGACAATTCTGAGATGTACCCCTACGCTGACGAAGCGCCGGGCGACACGCTGTGGGAACTGGGTTTGGACTTCACCGTCAGCCCCGGCAAGCAAGGTTTTCGCGGTGCGCAGGAGCACTACCGGCTCAAGGGCAAAGAGCGCTTCAAACTGTTTGGGCTTAAGCTGGACAGTAGCAAGGCGGCGGCAGAAGGTAGCCTGGTCTATCAGGGCGACAAAAAAGTGGGAGTAGTTACCTGCCCGATGTATTCGCCGCTCAACCACTGGTCGGTTGCGATTGCACGCTTGGATGTACCTGTATGCGTGCAAGGGACTGCGCTCACTGTGCGTGGTCCTGATGGGGTGGTCAATGCCATTGCCCACGAAATGCCTTTCTACGACAAGGACAAAAAGCGTCGCACCGTCCAGGATTGAGGACGCACCGCCGCCAACCCCCACCGCCCCGCCAAAACGGGGCGCAAATTTTTTTGCCTGTGCAGCCCAAAGCGCCAGCACGAGCCCGCACCAAGAAAGACCAAGCATGAGCCATCCCACAGCCGTCCGATTCCCCGCCCCCGATGCCAACCCCAGTACCGCCAATTTAGACGGTTGGGTGGTAACCGAAGGCACCCCCACTATGAAAACCTGGGTGCAACATACCTCACACGACGGTCGCATGATTTCTGGCACCTGGGAAGCCACGCCGGGCAGCTACCACGCCACCTATGCAGCCTACGAATTCGTCCACATCATGGAGGGCGAAATCACCATCACCCCGGACGGCGGCGTGCCGATCCACGTGGGCCCGGGCGATGCGTTTGTCATTGAGGCAAATTTCAAAGGCACCTGGAAGATCGAGAAAGCGGTACGCAAGCATTTTTGTATCCCATTGAAATAAAGCATATAACTAATTTACTCAAGGAGAATTTATGGCCCTATCAGATATCGACATTGCGCAGGCGGCAACGCTGCAACCCATTTTGCAAATGGCCCAGGAGCGGCTGCATATTCCCTTGACGGCATTGGAGCCTTATGGGCATTACAAAGCCAAGATTGACCTGAACTGGCTGAACCAGCAAACCGGGCCTGATGGCAAATTGATCTTGGTGACGGCCATTAGCCCCACCCCCGCCGGTGAGGGTAAAACCACGACGACCGTGGGCCTGGGTGATGCGCTTAATCGTATCGGCAAGCGCACCGTTATCGCCCTGCGCGAGCCCTCGCTAGGCCCCGTCTTTGGCATGAAAGGTGGCGCTGCTGGCGGCGGCTACGCCCAAGTGGTGCCGATGGAGGACATCAACCTGCACTTTACCGGCGACTTCAACGCCATTGCGCTGGCCCACAATCTGCTGGCCGCGCTCATGGACAACCATATTCACCACGGCAACAGCCTTGGCTTTGATGCGCGCCGCATAGTGTGGCGCCGTGTCATGGATATGAATGACCGCGCGCTGCGCACCACCGTGGTCTCGCTCGGGGGGCCGGGCAACGGTTTCCCTCGCGAAGACGGTTTTGACATCGTCGTGGCTTCCGAAGTCATGGCAATCTTCTGCCTGGCGACTTCGCGCAAAGACCTCAAAGAACGCCTGAGCAACATCATCGTTGGGTACACCCGCGATCAGCAAGCTATTCGAGCGCGTGACCTCAATGCACAGGGGGCCATGGCCGCGCTCCTGAAAGACGCTATCAAACCCAACCTGGTGCAAACGCTGGAGAACAACCCTGCCATTATTCATGGTGGACCTTTTGCCAATATCGCCCACGGTTGCAACACGGTCACGGCCACAAAAGCCGCGCTCAAGCTGGGGGAGTACGTGGTCACGGAGGCCGGCTTTGGTGCCGACCTGGGTGCTGAAAAGTTCATCGACATCAAGTGCCGTAAATCGGGCCTGCGCCCGGACGCCGGTGTGGTCGTCGCTACGCTGCGTGCCCTCAAGCACCATGGGGGTGTCGAGGCGAAAGACCTCAATACGCCCGATGTGGATGCCGTTAAGCGCGGTATCGCCAACTTGGAGCGGCATGTGCACAACATGCGTGAGAACTATGGACTGCCGTGCGTGGTTTCCATTAACCATTTCACGTCAGACACCACCGAGGAACTCGATGCCTTGCGTGCCCATATGGACGCGATGGGGGTGCCAGTGGTGGTGGCCCGCCATTGGGCTGAAGGCGGTAAAGGTGCGGAAGAACTGGCGCATATTGTGGTCAAGCTTGCTGAGTCGGGTACCGCGAAAACTAAGTTTGTGTACGCCGACGAAGACAGCTTATGGGACAAAATGAAAGCTATCGCGACCAAGATCTATGGTGCAGCGGATATCTCTGCCGATAGTGCGGTGCGCGCCAAAATTGCCAAACTTCAGACCGATGGTTTTGGACATTACCCGGTGTGCGTTGCCAAGACGCAGTATTCTTTCTCTACCGATCCTAAGTTGCGCGCTGCCCCCTCGGGCCACACGGTCAACATCCGCGAAGTGCGACTTTCGGCAGGGGCGGAATTTGTCGTGATGATTTGCGGCGACATCATGACCATGCCAGGCTTGCCCAAAGAGCCATCCTCCATGCGCATCGATATCGATGACGACGGAAAAATATCGGGATTGTTTTAGTCCAACAGAGGATGCCGATGCCTCTGCAATCTGACGGGGGCAGACGCACGAGTCCCATGTTGCCGGTTTGGGTGCTTATTTTTTCGGCGTCCCTCTGGGGTTTGGCGTGGTTGCCGCTGAAGTACTTTGCCGGGCAAGGCTTGTTGGGTCCCATGGTGGCCTTCTTGACTTTTGGCGGCTTGGGGCTGATCAGTTTGCCGCTATTGGTGCGCGAGTATGCGCAATGGAGACATTGCGTACCCCTGTTTTTGCTGCTTTCCCTGGTGGGAGGGTGGGGCAATACCGCCTACATCAGCGCCTTGCTGGCCGGCGATGTGGTCCGCGTGGCTCTTTTGTTTTACCTTGCGCCGGTATGGGGCGTATTGGGCGGGAGAGTTTTTTTAGGCGAACGCATTACCAAGCGCCGCCTAGCAGCACTGGCCTGTGCATTGGGCGGCGTTTTGTTGATCGTCGGGGGCGATCAATCGTTCGCCGCTCCTTTGGGCTGGACCGACTTCCTGGGCCTGACTGCCGGCTTGGCCTTCTCGGCAAACAACGTGGTCGCGCGTCATGCGCAGTCCATTCCTACTGCTAGCAAAACAATTGCACTGTTCCTGGGTTGCATGCTTACTTCGGCACTGTTGTTAGCCTTGCAAGAGGGAAGCGCCGCCTGGGTGTTGCCCGCCTTGTCGGTCAGCGTCTGGGCCTATTTGGCGGCTTATGCCATTGGCTGGCTGGCTTTGGCGACGGTAACCTGGCAATGGAGTGTGACCCGCATGGAGGCGGGGCGTTCTGGCGTGCTCGGGATTGCCGAACTTGCCATGGCCTTGTTCTCGGCAACACTCATCGGCGGCGCGATGCTGGACGCTGGTGAATGGGCCGGTGCCGCCTTGATTGCCGGTGCGGCCCTGCTGGTCGCTCTAGAGCCTGATTCTCAGGATCAAAACGCCGCGGGCTGAAACCTAGCGGGGCCCGATTCAAGGGCCTACTTTTGGCGTACGAGTTGCCAAATCAGGATGCATGCGCTTGGATGGGGTCTGTCTACTAGGGTAAATCCCTGCATATCTCTCTTCCATTTTTTGAGAAAATAATGCACTATAGGGATAAATTGTTTCCCTTGAGGAATTTTTAGACCAAAGGCAGTTCTCGACTTTTTTGCATAAGGTGGCGCGCAGTGGATGCTTAGGTACAGTTGCTGCGGGTCCCAAAAAATTCGTAATTTACCGATTTGAGCTTTGGATATTTATGAAACGAAAGTGCGATTTGTTTATGCGTGCATTGCCAAGTGCTAGTTCGCCGAAGGCTGACCTAGCGTTGGCGATGCGGCCCTGGCTTTTGACCCGAAGGGCTTGTGGCACGCTAAGGGCAAAGCGGCTATTTGCATTGAACCAATGTTGAGCCGCCCGAAGTATGAGGGCCTAAGTCCATTGCAAGGCAGCTCGCACTTGCTGGTCGCTGACGGCGCAGGTGCCCAGGCCATTACAGATTTGGCGCGTCGCCTGCCGCCAGACTGGTTTGCAGATGCCCACATCATCTACACTCCGGGTGACTCGGGCCCTGCTGCTGCCCTTTTTTCCGAGACGCTGCAAGCTCTGCGACCGCGTCAATGGCACCAATCGCCCAGTATTGCCAGCGCTTTACCCCGCATCGCCAAAGTCTTTGCAGATGCGCACATGGGCTTGTGCTTGTATTTGGCCGGGACAGAGGGACTGATCGGGCAAGTGATGCAGCTAGCCCTGCATGGCGGTATCGACCACACCACCATAAGTACCGAGCATCGTGGCTCCTTGGCCCGGCGCATGCAATGCGTGCATTGCAAGGGCATCACTGAGGGCGTAACCAGCCAGCCGGCGCAGTGCGCGCATTGCAAACTTTGGCTACTGGTACGGGACCACTATTCACGGCGTATCGGTGCATTCCAAGGGGTTTGTATTCATGCGGAAGAGCCTGACAACATTCCTCCTGCGATACCGAGTTTTCTATGAGCGCCGAACATCTAAAAATTGCGGTCCGCGTGACCGAAGTCCAGCCGGTCAACGCCCTGGTTACCCGCTTTTCTTTTGCCGCGCTGGACGGGTCAAACCTCCCCGTTTTTTCGGGAGGCTCCCATGTCATCGTTGAGTTTGGTGCATGCAGGAATCCCTATTCGCTGATGGGCAACCCGTTTGAAACCCGCAGCTACAGTATTTCCGTGCGCCGTGACGATGCCGGGCGGGGTGGCAGTCTTTTCCTGCACCAGCACGTCAAGGTGGGGGATACCGGTTTCATTGGGCACCCAGTCAATCTGTTTTCTCTCAATTTGCGAGCGCACAAGCATTTATTCATTGCCGGCGGCATTGGGATTACCCCGTTTATTGCCCAAATGGATCAGCTGTCTCAAGCGGGGCAGCGGGCGACACCGCCTTTCGAGTTGCACTACTGCGCCCAAAGTGCCGACCTGGCTGCCTACGCCAGCGCGCTCAAGGAAAAGTATCCGGGGCGCGTTGCGACCTATTTCGATCTTGAAAACCAAAAATTGAATTTGCAATTGCTTTTGCAAGGCCAAGCCTTGGGCACCCATCTTTATGTATGCGGGCCCGCTGGAATGATTGATTGGGTGCGCAAAACAGCGGCCGGTCTCGGTTGGCCGGACAAGTTGGTGCATTTCGAACATTTTTCTGCCCCGCAAGTCGGCGGCCGGTTTACCGTGCAACTTGCGGCCTCGGGAGGCAGCTTAGAGGTCAGCGAGCGCCAGAGCTTTTTGGAGGCTTTAGAGGCTGCCGGCCTCAATCCGCCTTATTTGTGTCGAGGTGGCGCCTGCGGTCAGTGCGAGACGCGGGTGATTGCGTGTGATGGGGTCCTCGACCACCGCGACCATTGGCTCAGTGAAGCAGATCACCGCAGCGGTGAAAAAATTATGCCCTGCGTATCGCGTGTCATAGGTCAATCCATCACCATTGACCGCTAAGTGCCAGCGGCGTTCCAGGTATTGCGAGTGATTAATCAGGAGTAATGTGTGAGTCAAAACGTGCTGCAATTCAAAGACGAAACCTTTCGGGATGACTTTGTTTACTTCAATTCCCCATGGGCGATTGATCGCTTTCCCTTTCCCTTTGACAAAGACAGCTATATGTACGCTGTCAATATGGAGCCCCACACCAACGGGCGGGTAGGCAGTGTGTACGAGAAGTCGTTCGACGTAGATGAGCACTACGTGGCCGAAATGCGTGAGCGCGCACTGACTTTGCTAGAAGATCCTTTGCGTTGCCAATCACTGCCGCATATGACCTTGGCGGGATGGGACTTGCTGGAGTTGATCATGACTCACAAAGCGCGTGACTATCCCGATTTGTTTGAGTTGCACCGCGATGGATTGCAATGGCGCTGGCTAAACAAGCCGCTAGGCATTGAGCAGTCCTTTACTTTCGGCGACGAGGCGACATTGCCTTATGGGCCCATGGAATACATCACACGCCAAAGCCAGGGTGACTGGTGTGTATTGGACCAACGTGACGCAAACTTGTGGATGGATGCGGGTATGGTGACCACCCAGGCGGACTGGTCGCTCGATTTTGATATTGGCATGAACTTCTTTGAGTGGCATGCGCCCGTGCCTTTGGCGCATGAACTCGGTATTTTTCAGCGTGCACTGAAGTTTCTGCTCGCGATTCCCCAAGGCGCTCCCGCGCGGCGCTTAAATTGGACCATGACGGTGCATCCACGCCATGACACCAGCCCCGAAAACTATCCCAAGTGGGGCCCTGATCGCACCACAGTGACGCCCGAAAACGTGGGAGATCTTATGTATCTGAGGGTGGAGTTGCAGTCTTTCTGGCGCCTCCCTCGCTCCAATGCTTTGGTTTTTCCCATCCGTTGCTACCTGATTCAACTCAATGAATTGGTGACCCACCCCAAATGGGCCAAACGTTTTCACCGCGTTCTGCGCGAACTTCCCAAAGAATTGGCTGAATACAAAGGTTTTGAGCGTAACCGCTCCACCATGCTGAAGTGGCTCTCGCAATTTGACGATGGCGGGCTTACGTCGCCTGGTTGCGGAATCAATTAGTTTGCCGGGCTAGGTGGGCGAGGGCCACTGACGCTATTTTTTTGATCCCTCAGAAGGAAAATATCTATGACTACGACTGACAGCGCGCAAGCGCAGGGTTTGCAGAGAAAGATTGGCTGGACCGGCGCATTCTGGGTCGCCAGTGGTGTGCCGGCATTGGTCCTGTTCTCGATTGGCTCCATCGCTGCGACCGTGGGTAAGCCGGCGTGGATTGTCTGGGCCGTCTCTATTGCCTTTGGATTTTTGCAGGCATTTACCTACGCTGAAATTGCAGGTCTTTACCCCAACAAGTCGGGTGGCGCATCCGTCTATGGTGCCATGGCCTGGCTGCGCTACAGCAAATTTGTCGCACCGATTTCGG
>CANNEW010000104.1 GCA_947503685.1 Comamonadaceae bacterium
CACCAGGATCTGCACCTGGCCCTGGCGCAGCGCCATCAGTCGGCGGTTGCGCAAGCCTTGGCTCAGCGCGCCATGCAGGGCCACGGCGTCAAAGCCGTCTTGCTGCAAGTCGTTGGCCAAGCCGTCACATTCAATTTGGGTGCTGGCAAACACAATCGCCTGGTTGATGCCGGTGTCGCGCAGCCAGTGGTCCAGCAGCTTGCGCTTGTGCTGGGCGTTATCGGCCCAGTACAAAACCTGCTTGATGTTGACGTGTTTTTCCTGCGGGTTGTCGATGCTGACGCGCTGAGGTTCGCGCATCACGCGGGCGGCCAATTGCTGGATGCGGGGCGCAAAAGTGGCGCTGAACATCATGGTTTGCTTGCGGTCGATCGTGAGTTGGTTTATTTCGGCCAGGTCATCGGAAAAGCCCAAGTCCAGCATGCGGTCAGCCTCGTCCACTACCAAAAATTGCACTTGGTCCAGCTTGATCTGCATGGAGCGCTGCAAGTCCAGCAGGCGGCCGGGCGTAGCCACGACCAAATTGGCATTCTGCAGCTTGGCAATTTGCAACTGGTAAGGCATGCCGCCCACGATATTGGCAACCCGCAGGCCACGGCAATGTTGTACCAGGTCGATGGCGTCATGCGCCACTTGCTGAGCCAGTTCGCGGGTCGGGCAGACGATCAGTGCGCCAGGGGTCGGGGCTTTGAAATTGCGTGCGTTAGTCGGGTCTTTGCGCTTAGCGCGCTTAGGAGGAGCTTCGCCTTTTGCAGCGGCTTGCGCGACTGCTTCTTCATAGGCCTGGCGCTCATCGGCTTCGGCTTGCGCCATCTGCTTGAGCAAGGTGTGCAATACCGGCAGCAAAAACGCGGCGGTCTTTCCGCTACCGGTTTGGCTGGACACCATCAGGTCGATGTATTTTTTTGCGCCCTTGTCTGCGCCCTCGGTCGGTAAAGCCAGAGGAATAACTTTGGTTTGCACCGGTGTGGGCTGGGTGTAACCCAGGTCCATACAGGCTTGTATCAGCTCGGGCGCAAGGTCCAGGGCCAAAAAGCCATTGGGCTCGGCCACTACGGCCTGCGCATCATCCGAAACTGCACTAGCCTCGTTCGCAAGGTGGGCCGTGGCGCCGACGTCCGGCTGGAAAGCCTCGCCATCTTGGGTGGAAAAAGTGTGCTCGGACGCGAATTCGCCCGTTGCGATCAAAGAATCAGTCATAGTTTCACTCACACAGCAACGCCACCCGCGAGGTGGGCGTTCCGTCAATGGTTAAAAAACATCAACCATCAAACGGAGGCTGCGCCAGGTGCGTCTGCTACGCTGCCGGTGCGGCTGGGGCCCTCTTTACTTGGACCCGGTGAATGTTGGGAGATGTGCAAATTTCGCTGGCTCCGGCCTGATTGCCGTGCTGCCGTTTAGCGAAGCCCTCGATTATTGCACGGATTCGGGTTTGTACTTATACGCAGACCTTGTAGGCCACCCAAGAGCGTACCTCGCGTCCCGAATGCGCGGCACGCTCAGTGGGCGCTCAGAGCTTCAAGAAATGCGTTCGGTAGTGTTCCAGCTCATCGATAGATTCATGCACGTCAGCCAGCGCAGTATGCTTTTGCTGCTTTTTAAAACTCGCGTACACCTCGGGTCGCCAGCGTCGGCTGAGCTCTTTTAAGGTGCTGACATCCAGATTGCGGTAGTGGAAAAAGGCCTCCAGGCGCGGCATATAGGCGGCCAGAAAACGCCGGTCCTGGCCGATGGTGTTGCCACACAGGGGCGAGGCGCCGGCAGGCAGGTATTGCGCCAAAAATACGAGCAAGGCCTCTTCGGCCTGCGCCTCGTTCCAGGTCGAGGCGCGCACTTTTTCGATCAGGCCGCTTTTGCCGTGGGTGCCCTTGTTCCAGGCGTCCATGGCGTCCAGCTGCGCATCAGACTGGTGGATCACAAACACCGGGCCTTCGGTGCGCGCCTCCAGCATGGGGCCAGTGACGACCACAGCGATTTCGATAATTCGGTCCTGTGCCGGATGCAGGCCGGTCATTTCGCAGTCGAGCCAGACCAGGTTTTTATCGGATTTTGTGAGTGGGCTTAATGTGTCTTGCATAGTTTAGATTGTCGCCTATGGCCTAAACTGTAGCCCCATGCAAGACACCGCGCTCAATCCCTCCGACACCCTGACCCTTGTTTTTGCGCTGGCCCTAACCGCCAGCCTTTTATTGAAATTGTGGCTGACCACGCGTCAAATCCGCCGTGTAGCCACCCACCGCGACGCGGTGCCGCCAGCCTTTGCATCCACTATTACCCTGCAAGCGCACCAGCGCGCGGCCGATTACACGGTGGTGAAAGCACGCTTTGGCCTGATCGAACTGGCGTGGGGCGCGGCCCTCGCCTTGGCCTGGATGCTGCTGGGGGGCTTATCCGCATTGAACGGCGTATTACTGGATACCATCGGTGCAGGCCTGTGGCAGCAACTGGCCCTGGTGGGCGCCTTCACGGCCATCAACACGCTGCTGGAATTGCCTTTCTCGCTGTACGCGACTTTTATTATTGAAGAGCGATTTGGCTTTAACAAAACCAGTGCCAAGCTCTGGTTGCAAGATTTGATCAAGTCTTTGCTCTTAGGTGTTTTGATAGGCGGCCCCTTGCTCGCCCTGGTGCTTTGGATGATGGCCGCTACGGGCACGCTGTGGTGGGCCTGGACCTGGGGTGTATGGATGGGCTTTAACCTGCTAGCCATGCTGATTTATCCGACCTGGATTGCGCCGCTGTTCAATAAATTCCAAGTATTGGACGACACCGCACTGACCGAGCGCGTGCTCGCCTTGATGCAGCGTTGCGACTTTCAGGCGCAGGGTTTTTATGTGATGGACGGCAGCAAACGCAGCGCCCATGCCAACGCCTATTTCACCGGCTTTGGCGCCTCTAAACGGGTGGTGTTTTATGACACCTTGCTGGCTCGCCTAACGCCCGACGAAGTCGATGCGGTGCTGGCCCATGAATTAGGCCATTTCAAGCACAAGCATATTCTCAAACGCATCGTGTCGATTTTCGCCATCAGCCTGGCCGGCTTTGCGGCTTTGGGCTGGGCCAGCGCGCAAGTATGGTTTTATACCGGCCTGGGCGTGATTCCCAACTTAGCGGGTGCCAACGATGCCCTGGCCTTGTTGTTGTTTATGCTGGTCTTACCGTCTTTTACCGGCTTCCTTGGACCCTTGTTCGCCCAAATTTCACGCAAGCACGAGTTTGAGGCCGATGCCTATGCCATGGCGCAAACGCGCGGCGCCGATTTGGCCTCAGCCTTGCTGAAGTTATACGAAGACAACGCCTCCACGCTTACGCCAGATCCCTTGTATGTGAAGTTTTATTACTCGCACCCGCCAGCATCTGAGCGTTTAGGCCGCATGCTGGCTGCACCCTGATAAGGAAGCCCATATGGCACCTCCAGCGGTCTCAACACAAAACGCCAAAGGCCAGGTCCTGACCGGCCCACAAGTGATTGCCCGACTGGCCAGCTTGGACGGATGGAAGCTATGGGGCGACGGCGACACGCTGGCGATTGAGAAAACTTTCCGCTTTGCAAGCTATTTGCACACCCTTGCATTTGCCAATGCCGTAGCCTATGTAGCCGAGCAACAAGACCACCATCCGGACATGCTGCTGGCCTACTGCAGCTGCAGTTTGCGCTGGCGCTCCCATGATGTAGCCGGTATCTCGCAGCGGGATTTGCGCTGTGCCGCCCTGGTCGATGCCTTAGCCGACCCAGAGCAAGCCGGGAGCGCGCTTGGCTGAGCCAGCCGGTTTGCAAGAGGGCCTGGTCATCGCCAGCCATGGCCGGCATGTATGGGTGGAGACCCCGGCGGGCCGCAAAGTTATCTGCCACGCTCGCGGCAAGAAAAGCCAAACCGTGGTGGGCGACCAGGTGCTCTGGCTTGCCACGCAAGATGAGGGCACCATAGAAAAGGTTTTGCCCCGTCGCAATTTGATGTACCGCCAAGACGAAATCCGCACCAAGTCCTTTGCGGCCAATATCGACCAGGTGGTGATTGTTCTGGGCGCGGAGCCCGAGTTCTCCGATGGGCAGCTGTCGCGGGCTTTGATTGCCGCTGCGGCCCAGCAACTGGACGCACTCATCGTGCTCAATAAACGTGATCTGGGCAGTTTGTTTGCTGCCGCTTGGGGGCGCTTAGCACCCTACCGCGCCATGCAGTACCCGGTTTTAGCGACGGCTTTCAAGCCTTCCAGCGATACGCCCGTTGTACAAACAGCCGACGATGACACCGAGCGGCTCCGCACACTATTGGCAGGCAAGACCAGCCTGGTGTTAGGTCCCTCAGGCGCGGGGAAGAGCTCGCTTATCAACCGCTGGGTTCCGCAAGCCAATGTCCTGACCCAGGAAATTTCTATTGCCTTACAAGCGGGCAAGCACACCACCACCAGCACCACCTGGTACTGGCTGGACGCAGATAAACAATCAGCCTTGATCGACTCACCAGGGTTTCAGGAATTTGGCCTGCACCACATCGCGCCCATGGACTTGGGCAAGCTCATGCCCGATATCCAAGCCCAGGCAAGCGACTGCAAGTTTTACAACTGCAGCCATTTGCACGAACCCGGCTGCGGCGTGCGCAGCGCCTGCGCAGCCGAGCCCAGTCCAATTAGCCCGGTGCGCTACAAAATTTACAGAGACTTGTTTGAAGAGCTTTCGCAAAAGCGGTATTGAGGCGACCGCTTCCAGCCAACAAAGCGCTTAGCGGCAGGCGCGGGCGGGTACTTCAGCCCAACAAGCGCGCCAGCGACATCAAGGCCAGCACCACCATCCACATTACCACCGTGCGCCAGACCAGGCCGACTATGGCACGCAAATGAGCTAACTGGGGCACCGGCGCCGCATTGCGCAAGTCCACTTCGGTCAGTCCGATATGCACCGCTCCGGCGGTCGCTGCCAGGACGATGCCGTCGTTATCGCCGGGCACAGCGGCTTCAAATTTTCGCCACCGGTCAATCGCATCTTCAAAGCTGCCTACAAAAGCAAAGCCCATGGCCGTCAAGCGGGTCGGAATCCAGTCGATCCGGCGCCACCAAAGGCCCACATAGTCACGCAATGCTGGGCTAAGCAGCAAGGTCTGCGGGCTCACAGGCCGCTTGGCCAAGGCGGAAAAATACTCCGCCAAGCGGTACATCACCGCTCCTGCGGGCCCCAGCCCCAAGCCAGACATCAGCGAATACCAAGCAAATACCCCAAACACGCAGCGATGCGCATTGAGCACCGAGTGTGCGATCACTTGGCGGACAATTTCGCTGCGCGGCAGATCGGACGCATCCATCTGCATCCATTGGGCCAATAAGCTGCGCGCGGCGTCTTCGTCCCCAGCATCCAGCGCATCGCGGATTTCGGTGAAGTGGTGGCTGAACTGCCTGAAACCCAGCGTGAAGTACAAAATGATGATGTTCCACACCAATGCAGCCATCCATCCCAGCCAAAGCAGCAAGGCCCAATGCATCAGGGCGGTGAGAACTGTGGGTAACAAGACGACCACGACGCAGGTCAACCTGGCGTGCGCATCCTGCCCGGTATCCAGCTGGCGCACCGCCCAGGACAGGGCATTTCGCACCTGGGTATGCAAAAAATTCGCATCTTTGAGCGGGCGGGCCTGCTCAATCAGTAAAGCACAAAGAATGGCAAAAAAGCTCATGTCACCGCATCATACCGACGGGCTGGGCCGCAACTGGGCCTAAGCCGGAAGTAAAAACCGGTACAAATTGCGCAACATACCGGCGGTGGCGCCCCAGATATAGCGCTCCTGGGCGCCATCCTGGTAGGGCATGGAAATCCAATGGCGTGGGCCTATGGGAGTTTGCAGGGTGTGGCGCCGGTGGTGCGCCGGGTTCATCAAAAAATCCAGCGGCACTTCAAATACGGCATCGACTTCACCGGCATTGGGCGCGATGGCATAGCCGGGCTCTAGCAGTGCCACCACTGGCGTCACCACGAAACCACTACCCGTGGTGTAGTGCGGAAGACTACCCAAAACGTGCACATGGCGTGGGTGCAAGCCCACTTCCTCCTGCGCTTCGCGCAAAGCAGTGGCCACGGCGTCCTGGTCCTCTGCGTCGGATTTTCCGCCGGGAAAGGCGACCTGACCGGCATGGCTGCTCAGCCCGGCCGTACGCAGCGTCAGTAACACCGTAGGTCGCGCATGGGTCACCAAGCCGACCAGCACTGAGGCGGCGCTGGGTTGACGGTCTATAAAGCGTGGTTCCACCCGGAATTCGGGCTCCCAGTCAGGGGGCGCCTGAAAGCGCAGGGCAAGGGCTTTCGGATGTAAATGGGTGTCGGGCACCGAGGGTAGATGCCCGTCGGCCATCTCAAAGGGTACTTGTCGCGGGTCAAAAGGCGGGATTTTGAGCATGCTTTTATGCACCATAAATTCATTTGACGCGTAAAAAAACCGCCGCCGGGATGCCCGGGGCGGTTTTCACAATGACCGAAGAAACGGTCAAGCGGCGGTCTTTTTGGCTGGCAGCTTTTCCTTAATACGTGCCGACTTGCCGCTGCGGTCACGTAAATAGTAGAGCTTGGCGCGGCGCACATCACCACGGCGCTTCACTTCGATACCGGCAATCAGCGGGCTGTAGGTTTGGAAGGTACGTTCCACGCCTTCGCCGCTGGAAATTTTGCGGACAATAAAACCGCTGTTCAGACCGCGATTGCGCTTGGCAATCACCACGCCTTCGTAGGCCTGGACGCGCTTGCGAGTGCCCTCGACCACGTTGACGCTAACGATGACGGTGTCACCAGGGGAGAAATTGGGGATGGTTTTACCCAAACGCGCAATTTCCTCTTGTTCCAGAATTTGGATGAGGTTCATAGCTTCTTTCGTGATCTTGCAAGCGCCGGGACCCTAAAGGGTCACCTTGTCGTGTCAGCACCATTGCTGCGCCTTATTTGGCCATGCAGAGGATCGGTTAGCCCGTCATTATAACAATCCAGGCAAGGCGCAGCTTCAACCCGAACTTGGGTCGCCAAGTCAGGGCTCTAGGGTGTGCCACGCAGCAATTTTTCATCCTCGGCGGCCAGCGCACCGGCTGCCCTGGCCGCAGTAATCAGCTCGGGGCGCAGCCTGGCTGTTAGCAACAAGCGTTGATCACGCCGCCATCGCTCGATGCGCTCGTGGTGGCCGGACAGCAGTACCTCGGGCACAAGACGACCTTGCCAATCCTCCGGGCGCGTGTAATGCGGACAATCCAACAAGCCGTCCAGCGCAGGGTTAAAACTGTCTTGTTGGTGGCTTTGGGCATCGCTGAGCACCTCGGGCTGCAGACGGGCAATCGCATCGAGCAACAGCATCGCCGGCAACTCGCCCCCGGAAACCACAAAGTCCCCCAGGCTAATTTGCTCGTCGACATAGCGGTCCACAAAGCGCTGGTCCAAACCTTCATAGCGGCCGCATACCAGTACCGCCCCCTCGCTTACCGCCCAGCGCTGTACGGTCGCGTGGTCTAACACGCGCCCGAGTGGGGAAAACAAAATGACTTTGCCCGGCGTTGATCGCTGCGCCTGTGCCTGCGCCAGCGCCAGGGTCAAAGGCTCAGCCATCATGACCATGCCCGGACCGCCACCAAAAGGCCGGTCATCTACGCGGCGGTAATTGCCTTCGGCCTGGTCGCGGGGATTGTGCAGACAAACCTGTACCTGTCCAGACTCAAAAGCACGCCGGGTGATGCCGGTGCGCAAAAATGGCTCAAACAAGTCGGGAAACAGGGTGATGACGTCAAAACGCATGGCCCGGCCCCTTAGTAGTCGCTTTGCCAGTCCACGCGGATACGTTTTCCCGCCAGATCCACCTCGTCGATGAAGGCCGAGACAAAGGGAATCATGCGTTCCTGCACCTTGCCCTGCGCTAAATACTCCAGCACCAACACGGTTTGCGCACCGGTGGATAGCAACTCCCGCACGTAACCCATGGGCTCGTCCTGGCGGTTGATGACGTCCAGGCCAATCAAGTCCACCCAGTAGTACTCGTCGGGATCGGCGGTGGGGAAACTGGAGCGCGGCACGAACACACGTGCGCCGCGCAATGCCTGCGCAGCATCACGGTCCAGCACCTCATGGGCGCTGGCGACAACCGTATCGGAATGCTCTTTGGCCTCTTGGATGGCGATTTTGACCACACCGGTAAACGTGGGAGTACCCCGCTCAGTGGGCAGCAAATACCAACGCTTGGAAGAAAAAAGCGCCTCGGGCTGGGCGCTAAATGGCAATACCTTGAACCAGCCTTTGACACCCCAGGCCTCGCCGATGCGCGCCACCTCAATGGCATCTGCCGGAAGCTCAGCGGGCTCCAGGCCTGCGATCATGCGAAATAAGGTCTGCCGTAAAGGGTTTGCA
>CANNEW010000105.1 GCA_947503685.1 Comamonadaceae bacterium
AAGCCCCCCATGCTCGATACCAGCCTCTTGCAGCTGATGTGGCTGGCCTCACCCAGCTCGCTAGGCTTGCGCCTCAGCCTCCGGCCACAGGCTGGGAAAGTAAAAGCGCATTGCGTGCTGCGGTACGCCTAGGCGCACTTTGCCGTAGGGGGTGTCCGAAAGCAGTAGGCCGCGCTTCAGTAAGGCGGTGACTTGGGCGGTGGCTAGGCGTTCGCCCAGGCCGAGCATGGCTTTGAAGTCGGCGCGCTCTAGGTCGGATTGGGTGGCAAACAAGTAGTGCAGGGCGCGCAGCGCTTCGCGCCGTACGCCTTGGCGCACTACTTGTTCTTCGTAGGCCAGGCAGGCAGCGATACGCTCTTTCATGCCAAGCGGCGATAGCTGGCCAGCCATGAAGTCCACCTGGTCTATGCATACGTCCAGCACGTAGCCTATCCAGGCCAGCAGGCCCGCTTCGCTGAGGTTGCCGCGCCCGTCGAGGTCGCCTGCGCGGGCTTCGTCGGCAGCGGCCAGGTGCGCGTAGTAAGCCGTTTGGGTGCGCGCAAACCCGCGCAAGGGGGACCACAGTCCGTTGCTAAGGCCCATGTGGCTGAGCACCAGGTGGCTGTGCAGCCGGGCGACGCGGCCATTGCCATCCACAAAGGGGTGTATCCAGGCCAGGCGTTGGTGTGCCGCTGCCATGGCCAGTACCTGCATTTCGCCACGCCGAACCTGGCCGTACACATCGGCCCACCGCTGCATAAAGGCGGGCAGCACTGCGGCCGAGGGTGCGGCATGGCGCCCTACGCTGACCTCGCGTTGGCGCATGCGCCCAGGCACTAATACGGAAGTGTCTTTGCCATCGCCTTGGTTGCGGTCGGCCTCGGGTAAGCGGGCAAATAGGTCTTGGTGGATATCGCACACCGTTTGCGGCGACCAGACTTGTTGCGCCGTCCATTGCGGCCCCATGGTTTCCAGCTGGGCTTCGGTGGCCATGTGTGCCAAGGCCAGGCGTTGGCGACGTGCTTTGTCCGCGTCTTGTGCGTAGTCTGCGCGCAGGGCTTGTTCGATTTCAAGTGGCAGTGTGTGCTGGCCTTCAATGCGGTTGGAGTAGTACGAGTTCATGGCCCGCAGCAACTGGCGCAGGCCCGGCAGCGCACCGGCCAGACTGGCCCCGGATAGGCGGTCGGCCTTGCGGATGAGTTCGTGTGCCCGCTCCAAGGCGGGCCCCAGCCGCAGCTCGGACGGCAGCAGCGGCTCCATCTGCGAGGGATGGTCGTAAAGCGAAAGTTTTTGCGACTTTGTCATGTGCTTTAAGTATATGACTTAAAACACAATTTTATTATTAATGCGAGAATTTTTGCAACTTTTATTGCACCCGCTTAAGCCCGCGTATTCGCCCTTACCAAGTCCACAATAGCCGTGGCGATTTCTTCGATGGAGCGGCTGTGTTGGGGGTCGTCGAAGTAAAACAGCAGGTCGTGCGAATACCAGCCGTAGCTCAGGGCGTGGGCGGTGCGCGCCAGGGAGGTGATCTTGATTTCGGGCAGCGCGGCTGACGATTGGCGCAGCGCCTGGGCCCAGATGTCAACAAACTCCTCATGTACTTTGCGCAGGGCCGAGGCTGACGATAACTGGCGTTCCAGCATGAGCAGGGCGGTCCATTCTTTGGGCCTTGAAAAGCCCGCCTGCACCAGCGCCTGGAGCAGCGCGGCGACCATTACCTGCGCGGATTGGCCCACATGCTGGGTGACCGCGGCGCGCAGTACAAGGGCGCTGTCCAGGCAGCGCTGGTGGATGGTGGAGGCGCCCAGGGCGCGCAGATTGGGCACGTAGTCGTAGAAAGTGCCGATGCCCACACCGGCCACCGAAACCACCTCGCGGATGGTCATTTTTTCGAAGCCGCGCTCTATCAATACCCGAACAAATGCTTCTTGCAAGGCCCCCAGAGTCACTTGTGCCCGGCTTTGCACGGGCTTTTTGCGTGGGCGCGGGGCGTGCAGTGCTTGGTCAGCACCTTTGCCTTTTAAAACCCGAACATTCATCATATTGATTTCCAATAGACTGTGCAGTTCGGCCATTGTGCACTGAACCGGGTTATTCCGTTCAATTATGTCAACTGAATTTCAATATTCTGGCGAAATGACTTCCCCGCGCGAGCAGGTGGCGCAGCTATGCCATTGGATTGATGCCCATATTCACCAGGATATTGGTTGGAGCGATTTGATCCGGCAAAGCGGCATGGACCATAAATTAATCATGGCGAGCTTTAATAAACATATGGCCACCACGCCGATGACCTGGATACGCCAGCGGCGCGCGCAATTAAACGGGCCTGCCCCGGTACCGGACATGCAGACGCACAGCATCGCTTTTTTGCTCAAGAGCACCCCACCGGCCCATAAGAAGCACCATTGAGTGTTGTGCAGGCCGTGTATTTAGAAGGATAAAAAATGAATCCCACCCAAATTCAAAATGCGCTGGTCTTGTGCCTCATCCTGGGCTACGCGATTATGGAGATCGTTAGTCGCTTGTACCGCCGCAAGGTCAACGCCACCGGCGACGATACCAAGCTCGAGTTATTGATGTTTATTAGTTTGCTGGCCATCACCCAGCCGCTGGCGATATGGGTGACTTCCAAATTGGGCAATACATTTTTCCCGGAAGCCAAAGGCGCCATTGCGGACTGGCCGTGGTGGGCGATGGTGGGTGTGCTGATTGTGCTGGACGACCTGAGCCAATATTGGTGGCACCGTTTGTCGCACACTACGTTTTTATGGCCGCTGCACCGCGCGCACCATTCAGCGCAGTACATGAGTATCCGCGTCACCTTTCGCAATAATTTCTTTTATTACCTGATGATGCCCGGCCTATGGTTTGCTGGCATGCTTTTGTATTTGGGCGTGGGCGGCTATGTGTACGCGCTGTATGTGGTGGTCAAGCTAGCGGTGATTTTGGGCGCGCACTGCGCCTGGCGCTGGGACCAGGCACTGTACAAAATACCGGCGCTGCGCCCGCTCATGTGGGTGCTGGAGCGCACTATCTCGACACCTGCCACGCACTGGGCGCACCACGCCATCACCAATGCCGACGGCGTAGGCCATTACAAAGGCAATTTTGGCAATTTGCTGTTCATCTGGGACTTGATTTTCGGTAGCGCCCACATCACCCGCCAATACCCCGAAGAAGTAGGCCTGGCCGATGACCAGCTGTTTGGGCAGGAGCGCTGGTACCACCAGATGTTTTATCCGCTGTTCCAATCCAAGCGCGAACACAGCGCGCTGCGCTTTGGCGGCGAGATTTATGACGGGGATGCGCCGCAGGCCCCTAGGCCCGGCGCGGCGAGCTAGCTTTCTGATCTCACCCAAGGAAAAAGCTGGCTGCACTTGCGCGCAGCCAGCCCTTGCCTTTCCTTCTTCCGTCTTCCTTCATTCGACCGCTAACTTGCGTCTTTGGTCTACCTTCTTCGCAATCGTCTTAGTGGCTGATCATCCACGGGCGTTTGTTGGCAAAGGACTTGGGCGCCTTAGGCTGGCCCGTATCCATTTTGGAGCGCGCCTGTGCTAACGCGCCGTCTTGTTTTCCCGAGCAGCATCCGCAGCCGCGCGGATGGCGAAAGCGCGAGGAGTGCTGCGGCTCGTGCCGTGCGCGCTCGTTGGTCGCTTCCGCTATCCGCGTGAAGGGGTCCATATCCGCCAGCCTTGGTGCGCTGATCAGGACGCGGTCAGCATCCTGTGCGCAGGCGGGGCAGGCGGCGGACTCCTCGCGCCGGGAAATGCTGCGTATGGCCTCGAACGGGCCGCAGGCCAGGCATTCGTAGTCGTACAGCGGCATAGGGCTTTGCCTTTCGTTTACTTGAGGTCCGGCGACAAGGGCATGTCGATACCGTGAAAGTTTTGCACCGCCGGCCCCGCGGCACTCGGGTTGATGTCAAAGTCAAATATTTGCGTGGGTAACCACAAGGTGGCGCAGGAGTTGGGTATGTCCACCACGCCACTGATATGGCCTTGCACTGGTGCCGTGCCCAATATCGACAAGGCCTGCGCGCGGCTGTAGCCGAACTTGGTCATGTATTCGATCGCGTTCAGGCAAGCCTGGCGGTAGGCCACGTTGACGTCCAGGTAGTGCTGTTTGCCGTGCTCATCGACCGAGATGCCTTCGAAGATGATGTAGTCGTTGTACTGCGGCGTCATCGGGCTGGGCTTGAAGATGGGGTTCTTGATGCCGTAGGTCGCCATGCCGCCTTTGAGGATCGACACGCGCATATGCACCCAGCCGGCCATTTCAATAGCGCCACAGAAAGTGATCTCACCATCGCCTTGGCTAAAGTGCAGATCGCCCACACTCAGGCCTGCACCATCGACATAGACCGGGAAGTAAATCTTTGATCCGCGTGACAAGTCTTTGATGTCGCAGTTGCCGCCATGCTCGCGCGGAGGCACGGTGCGCGCGCCTTCGGCAGCGGCTTTGGCTTTGGCGTCGCCTTTCAGGCGGCCCATGTGCGCGGTGCTGGGGAAGGGCGCGTTGGCCAAGGGCGGTACGCGGTCTGGCTCGGTGGCGATGAGGCCGACTTCGCGCTCGTTCCATTTGCCCAGCAATGAGGGGTCAGGCAGGCAGCCGATCAAGCCAGGATGGATGAGGCCGGCATACCGCACGCCGGGCACATGGCGCGAATGCGTGAACATGCCTTGAATGTCCCAGATGGACTTTTGCGCTTGCGGGAAATGGTCAGTGAGAAAGCCGCCGCCGTTTTTCTTGGAGAAAAATCCGTTAAAGCCCCACATCGATTCTTGCTTGGCACCAATGTCCAGCAACTCAACGACCAGCAGGTCACCAGGCTTGGCACCTTTGACGCCAACGGGGCCGCTCAGAAAGTGGACGATAGACAGGTCGATGTCGCGTACGTCGTCAGCGCTGTTGTTGTTCTTGATGAAGCCGCCGGTCCAGTCATAGGTTTCCAGCACGAAGTCGTCACCGGGGTTGACCCAGGTAGCCATGGGGATGTCAGGGTGCCAACGGTTGTGGATATTTTCGTTTTCGTAGGGCGATTGGTTGAGGTCAACCTTGATGAGAGTTTCCGGCATGCTGAGGCTCCTTAGGTGGTGGGTGGGGGAAGGGAAATCAGACTGAAAGCATTTTTCGGATGTGGGCGGTGTCGGTGGAGGCGCGCGGACTTTCGTGGACCAGGCGTCCGCCCTCGATAACGAAGAGGCGGTCGGCCACGTCCAGCGCAAAGCTGAGCACTTGCTCGGACACGACGATGGAAATCTTGCGCGTCTCGCGGATGCGGTTGAGCGCACGGGCAATGTCTTTGATGATGGAGGGCTGTATGCCTTCGGTGGGCTCGTCGAGCAGCAGCACTTTGGGGTTGCTGACCAGGGCGCGGGCAATCGCCAGTTGTTGTTGCTGCCCGCCCGATAGGTTGCCGCCTTTGCGGCTGCGCATGTCGTGCAGCACCGGGAAGAGTTCGTAAATTTCTTCCGGAACGGCTTTGAGCAGCGATTGCTCCATACCGGTCTCTATGTTTTCCAGCACCGTGAGGTTGGGAAAGATCATGCGGCCCTGGGGTACATAGGCCACGCCGCGCGCTACGCGCTGGTAGCTCTCTTCTTGCGATATTTCCTGGCCGTCGATGGAGATGGTGCCAGCCTTGACTGGCAGGATACCGATCAGGGCTTTGAACAGCGTGGTTTTGCCCATGCCGTTGCGGCCCATGATGGCAATGGTTTCGTTGGGCTGGGCGCTAAAGCTGACGCCATGCAAGGCCTCGCTTTGGCCGTAGCTGACATGCAGGTCGGTGACTTTAAGCATGGTGTGTCCTCAATGGCCCAGGTAAACGTCGATCACGCGGGGGTCGGCCTGGACGACTTCCATGGCGCCCTCGGCCAAAATCTTTCCTTGGTGCATAACGGTGACTTTGTCCGCGATTTGTCTAACGAAGTTCATGTCGTGCTCGATCACGATCATGGAGCGGCCTTTGCAGATGCGGTTGAGCAGTTCGGCGGTGAGTTCGCGCTCGCGCACGCTCATGCCGGCAATGGGTTCGTCCAGCATCAACAGTTCGGGGTCTTGCATGAGCAGCATGCCGATTTCCAACCACTGCTTCTGCCCGTGCGAGAGCAGGCCCGCTTCGATGGCCAATACGTCTTGCAGGCCGATTTCTTCGGCCACGGCTTGCATGCGTTCGCGCACCTGCGGCGTGCATTTAAATGCCAGTGCGCCAAACACGCCGCGCCCGCTAGGGTAGGAAACCTCCAGGTTTTGAAAGACGCTGAGGTTTTCGTAGATAGAGGGCGTTTGGAATTTGCGCCCGATACCGGCGCGCACAATTTTGTGTTCGGCCTCTTTGCTGATCTCAATGTCTTTGAAACGGATGCTGCCGCTGGTGGCGCGGGTGCGCCCGCAGATCAGATCCAGCAAGGTGGTTTTGCCCGCACCGTTGGGGCCGATGATGACGCGCAGTTCGTCTTTTTCCACTTGCAGGTCTAAGGACTCGATGGCGTTAAAGCCGTCGAAGGCGACCGTCAGCTTCTCGATGGTCAGTACGTTGTTGGTGGTGCTCACGTTCTTCTCCGGCTTAGGACTGGGCACTGGGCCCGGCGGACAATCCCATGCGCTTTCGTAACCACGGCCTGATGCGGGTGTTGTAAACGCCCGCCAGACCATCTGGGAACGCCAGCACCACTGCGATAAACATAGCGGCCATGGCAAACAGCCACAGGTCAGGGAAGCGCTCGGAAAAATAGGTTTTGCCAAAGTTAACCAGTAGCGTGCCCCAGACCGCGCCGATCAAAGACATACGCCCGCCCACTGCGGCAAAGATGACCAGTTCAATACTGGGTACGATGCCTAGCAGCGTGGGCGACATAAAGCCCACTTGCAGCGTGAACAAGGCGCCGCCTATGCCTGAGAGCATGGCCGCCAGACAAAAGGCGAAGACGCGAAAGGAGGCGACGTCGTAGCCCGAAAAGCGCACCCGGTCCTCTTTGTCGCGCATGGCCAACAGCAGGGTACCGAGCTTGCTGCGCTGTATCCAGGTGCAGCCGACGATGGTGATCAGGAGCAGCACCACGGTGAAGTAATACAGGATGACTTTAGCGCTGTCGGTGCGGGTGTCCCAACCGAGCACGGTCTTGAGATCGGTCATGCCGTTGAGGCCACCGGTATAGCCTTGCTGACCGATGATGAGCACGGTCATGATCAGCGCCACGGCCTGCGTGATGATGGCGAAATAGACACCTCCAATGCGCCTGCGGAACAGGGCGTAGCCCATCAGGAAGGCGAAGAGGGTGGGCACCAGCAAGATGGCGATGATGGTGAAGGGCAGCGATTGGAAGGGCAGCCACCAAGTAGGCAAGGCGGTCAGTGAGTTCCAGTCCATGAAGTCGGGGATGCCCGGGGTGGACTGAATGCTGGTGGTAACCGGATCGGAAGCTTCGAGCTTCAGAAACATAGCCATGCAATAGCCGCCCAGGCCGAAGAAAACGCCCTGCCCCAGACTGAGTACGCCGCCGTAGCCCCAGAGCATGACCAGGCCCAGCGCGACAAAAGCGTAGCTCAGGTATTTGCCCAGTAGGTTGAGGCGGAACATGTCCAGGGTGAGCGGAAACACCACGAGCAAGATGATGGCGAGCAGCAGCAGCCCGCCCAGAGATTTGCGTTGGAACCAGTCAAAGATTGCGGTCATGGGTGTGCCTGTGCGGGGTGTGGATTCAGCGGGATTTCGCGGCGAGCCATCAGCGGCGTACCTTGGAGGCAAACAGGCCTTGCGGGCGGAACATGAGGATTAGCACAATGGATGAGTAGGTAAGCACGCGGCCGTTGGAGCCGTCCATAAAGAATTCACTAATCGCCTGGGTTTGCGCGATCAGGAAGGCCGAGATCACCGTGCCGAACAGGTTGGCAGTGCCACCGAAGGTGACCACTAAAAAAGAGTCCACGATGTACAGCGAGCCACTGGTCGGGCCAGTGGAGCCGATGGTGGTGAACGCTGCGCCGGCGATACCGGCAATACCACTGCCAATGGCAAAGGTGAGGCGGTCGGTCTTGCGGGTGTTGATGCCGGTGGCATTGGCCATGGCCCGGTTGGCCACGGTGGCCCGTACCCGCAGACCCCAACGGGAATGGTGCAAGGCGTAGATGACGCAGCCCGTGACGGCAATCGTCAAGCCCATCACAAACAAGCCGTTAATCGGAATGTCCAGGCCCTCGACAGGGGTGAGCGAACCCATGATCCAGTCGGGCAAAGTGCCGCTGACTTCTTTGCCACCAAAGGTAGAGCGAAACACTTGCTGCATGCCTAGGGAGACGCCCCAGGTGGCCAGCAGGGTATCGAGGGGGCGTTTGTAT
>CANNEW010000106.1 GCA_947503685.1 Comamonadaceae bacterium
CCGGTACCACGCCCAGCTTGAGCAGCGTCAGCAAAGTGGAGCGGGCATTGAGATAGCGTTCGCGGTCGGCCAGGTCAGCGTGGGTGAGCAGCACCTGGGCGCTGCCCAGGGCGTTTTCGCGCAGCTTAGTTTCGTACATCTGCGCCAGACCCATCTGGCCCACCGCCGCAGCCGCTTGCAATTCATTCACCGCCTTGGGGCGATCACGCCAGCCCAGGCGTTTCATGCCTTCGGCAATCGCGCCGCTGGAGACCATCACCACTTCGATGCCCTGGGCCCGCAAGACCGCCATTTGGCGGCACCATTGCCCGATGGCCGCTTCGTCCAGCCCCCGGCCTTCATTGGTCACCAGGCTGGAGCCGACTTTGACCACGATGCGCTTGGCGTCCTGAACAATGCGGGTTTTGCGTTTACTGGGCATGTGGGTTACCGGTATCGGCCTGGCAGGAAAGGGTTAGGTATTGGCCGCTTAAAAAATTTAGGGTGCCGGTTCTGCATCAGCAGGGGCCGCCGCGATAAAGCGCGGATCTTCCTCGACATAAGGCTGCTCAGACATTTGCTGCGCTTTTACGTGTTTGTAAATGGCTTTGACCAAGGGCTCGCAGCCCTCGCGGGTCAAGGCCGAAATCTCGAACACCGGGCCTTTGAACTTGAAGCGCTTCACAAAATCTTTGACCAGCCCGACACGGGCGTCGCCATCGACCATATCCAGTTTATTGAGCACCAGCCAGCGCGGCTTTTTGTACAGGCCTTGGTCGTATTTTTTGAGCTCGTTGACTATGGCCTTAGCCTGGGCGACCGTATCCACACCCTCGTCAAACGGAGCAACATCAACAATATGCAGCAACAAACGCGTGCGCTGCAAATGGCGCAAAAACAAATGGCCCAGGCCCGCGCCTTCGGACGCGCCTTCGATCAGGCCGGGCAGATCCGCCACCACAAAGCTTTGCTCTGGCCCCACGCGCACCACGCCCAAATTGGGATGCAAGGTGGTGAAGGGGTAGTCCGCAATACGCGGGCGGGCATTGGAAATCGCCGTGATGAAGGTGGATTTACCCGCATTGGGCATGCCGAGCAAGCCCACATCAGCCAGCACTTTGAGCTCGAGCTTGAGGTTGCGTTTTTCGCCGGGCCAGCCGGGCGTTTTCTGGCGCGGTGCTCGGTTGATGGCGCTTTTGAAGCGTAGATTGCCAAATCCGCCATCGCCACCCTTGGCGATGGTGATCACTTCGCCAGGCACCAGCAGCTCAAACAAGACTTCGCCGGTTTCGGCGTCAGTGATGATGGTGCCCACCGGCATTTTGAGGGTGATGTCGTCACCTGCAGCGCCGAACATGTCCGAGCCCATGCCGTGCTGGCCGCGTTTGGCGTCGTGGCGGCGGGAGAAGCGAAAGTCCACCAGCGTGTTCAGGTTGGAGTCCGCCACTGCAAACACGTGACCGCCGCGCCCGCCGTCGCCGCCATTGGGGCCGCCGAATTCTTTGTATTTTTCATGCCGGAAGGAGACGCAGCCGGCCCCGCCGTCGCCTGCGGCGATGTCGATATAGGCTTCGTCAACGAACTTCATGGCATTCCTGCTGGTAAAAATGAAAAACCCCGCGCATTGCGGCGCAGGGTTTTGCGGGGAACACGCTGCAGATCAAGCCGCAGCTGTGATGCTCACCGTGTGCTTGTTCAATGGGCCTTTGACAGCAAATTGGACATGGCCCTCAACCAACGCAAACAGCGTGTGGTCTTTGCCGATGCCGACATTGGTACCGGGGTGGAACTTAGTGCCACGCTGACGCACAATGATCGCGCCTGCGCTGATCAGTTGACCGCCGAATGATTTCACACCGAGCATTTTGGGCTTGGAATCGCGCCCGTTTCGCGTAGAGCCGCCGCCTTTTTTCTGTGCCATGACCTGCGTCCTTTAAGCGACAATCGCGCCGATTTGCAGTTCGGTGAACTGCTGACGGTGCCCTTGGCGTTTTTGGTAATGCTTACGACGACGCATTTTGAAAATACGCACTTTGTCGTGCTTACCGTGTGACAAAACTGTCACTGTTACGGATGCGCCGGACACCAAGGGTGTGCCAACTTTGAGCTCTGCGCCGTTGCCGACCGCCAAAACCTCGTCGAACACAATCTCTTGGCCTACGTCCGCAGCAATCTGTTCTACTTTAATTTTTTCGCCGGCTGCAACCCGATATTGCTTGCCGCCGGTTTTTATGACCGCGTACATGTTGACCTCTTCGATTCAAGTCTGTGAACGGATTTCCACAGAGCCAAACATTATAGCAGTGGCCGTCTCTGCGCCTTAAGACCCTCGGTCCCGGACAGCAGCAGCAGGCCCCGCTGCCTATAATTTGTGGCTCCGAGCACCAAGATGACCGAAAAATCCCCCTCTGCCAGCCCGTCCCAGGCCCTTGCCCTCATCGCGGCGGACATGCACGAGGTGGATGCGCTGATCGCGCAGCGCCTGACGACCAGCGTGGCCTTGGTGGGCGATGTTTCCCAATACATCATCGCGGCAGGTGGCAAACGGCTGCGCCCGCAACTGCTATTGCTGTGCTGCGGCGCACTGGGCTACACCGGCACCCACCGCCTGACCATGGCAGCCGTGGTCGAATTTATTCATACCGCCACCTTGCTGCACGACGACGTAGTGGACGATTCAACCCTGCGCCGGGGTCTGCCGACGGCCAATGCGCGTTTTGGTAATCCGGCCAGCGTGTTGATCGGCGACTTTTTATATTCCCGTGCGTTTCAGATGATGGTGCAGGTGCAGGAAATGCGCATCATGCAGTTGCTTGCAGATGCCACCAATGTGATTGCCGAAGGCGAAGTGCTGCAATTGATGAACATGCACAACGCCGACCTGACCGAGGCCGATTACCTGCAAGTAATTCGCTCGAAAACCTCCAAGCTGTTTGAGGCCAGCGCGCAGGTAGCGGCCATTCTGGCCAAGTCCAGCCCGGCAGTGGAAAGCGCTTGCGCGACCTTCGGCCAGGCCTTGGGCACGGCTTTCCAGGTGATTGACGATGTGCTGGACTACGCGGGGGACGCCAGCGTACTGGGCAAAAATCTGGGCGACGATTTGCGCGAGGGCAAGTGCACGCTGCCGCTAATTACCGCTATGCAATTAGCGCCGCCAGAGGATGCCGCCACTATTCGCCACGCGATAGAAAAGGGCGATGTGGACGCGCTGGAGGCGGTAGCGTCCATCGTCAAGCGCACGGGCGCCCTAGATGCAGCGATGCGCTCGGCACAAAGTGAAATTTCCCGCGCGCTGGGAGCCGCCAACCTACTGCCCGCCGGCCCGTATGTGGATTGCATGGTGCAGTTGGCGCAGCAGTCCTTGGCGCGCAATAATTAGTCCCAAAGCATTGCGAGAATTCGCGGGGTCTGCGGCGGGTCGCTTTGATAAACTTCTTCCTCTTCAAGCGACGCGGGGTGTAGCTTAGTCTGGTAAAGCGCTACGTTCGGGACGTAGAGACCGGAGGTTCGAATCCTCTCACCCCGACCAGAATTCGATCATTGAAACCCACTTTTTTTTTGGAATGTGGGTTTTTTTGTTGCCTATTAGTGATTCATGGGCGGCTAAAAGGGGGCATCTCTCCTGAACATGCCCTTATGCTGAGCGGAGATCCGCTTAGACAACCAGCAGTTGACAAAGTAAACTATTTGTTTACACTAGGCTTTAATGATCGAAACTTTCAAGCACAAGGGTTTGGAGCTGTTTTTTACCAAAGGCAGTTACAAGGGCGTGCCTGCGCAGCATGGAGCCCGCATTGAGCGGATGCTGGACAGATTGGATGCCGCTCGCGAAGCCAAGGACATGGACTTGCCTGGCTTCAAATTCCATGCGCTCAAAGGTGATAGAAAAGGCGAATTCGCGGTTTCAGTTTCCGGGAACTGGCGAATCACCTTTGAGTTTGATGGCCAAGATGCCGTAAATGTTAATTTGGAGGACTACCACTAATGAAGTCTCTACGAAACCCCAATCGAAAGCCGACTCATCCCGGCGCAGTGTTGCGCGAAGATGTCTTGCCCGAACTGGGCTGGACCCAAGTTGAGCTGGCTCATCGGCTCATGGTCAGCCGGCAAACCGTTTCACAACTGCTGCATGAAGAGAAATCAGTCACGGCAGAAATGGCGATCCGAATTTCCAGTGCTGTGGGTGGAACGCCTGAGAGCTGGCTCAGCATGCAGCAGGCCGTTGACCTGTGGGACGCAGGAGTCAAGCTCAAAAGCAATCCAGCACTTGCGCCATTGTTTCGCCAAGCGAGCATTGCTGCCTGATGACGCAAGCCGACTTCTTTTGATGGAATGTGGGTTTTTGATTGTCTGTTGGCGGCTTAGTCGCCGTCTTCATTCTCATTGGCAAGTTCCGACTTGAGGCGGTAGGCATCGATGTTGAAGTCGGTGCTGTCAGCGACAGCGACCTGTACCAGGGGCGAAACGCGCTCCCGCTCTTCGTCGGTCTCGAAGCTCGTGAAGCCGGCAACAAGCGCTTCGGCGAACAGTTTTTCCGTCAGCCGCTTTGCCTTTGCATCGTGGCTCTCTATGTCGGGATTGGCACCGGGAGGGATGTTTTCCTCGATCCATGTTCCGACCCACCTAAGAAATCGCTTACTCATGACGACCACCTATCTCTTGCATCAACATCGACACCGGTTTCCCGACCCAAAGAGGCTTGCCCGAGACATCAGGCCAAGCTCATTAGATTTTAATCTACAGCAGGGCGTCCGAACTTAGCCCTCGCAAGACACCACTTTTGAGCAGTTGACCTGCAAAGACTGTTTCCTGCACCACTTTGGGCTGAGTGCGGATCTACGTCTTCAAAGTGGGGGTTTCATCGATACGATTTCCGGATCAGACCCAGTTCGTATTTTTCTAGCAGATTTGGATAAATCGTATCCAAATTACATCGCAAAAAATCCAGAAGACGGACTCGACCGCTGAGGATTTGGATCCTAATTTCTAAGAATCTAAACTTTAAGTTCTAGCCGTGATTTTCTGTCAAAACCACATCTGAAAGATACATTTTCAAGGTGGCATAATTTAACCTTTACGTTCTGTTTTGTTTATTTTGTATCAATTATTAAAGACTTCAAATACTGCGATTGACATAGTCTACCTATGGGTAAATGGTAATGAAAGTGCATGGCGCACCAAGCGTCAAAAATATGCTCAAGAATTAGAAGCGACCGGTAACTTGAGTTTTGCGAAATTTGGCAATGTTGAAGGTCGGTACCGCGACAACGACGAGTTGCGATTTAGCTTGCGGGCACTTGAAAAATTCTTTCCCGAGCACGGACACATTTTCATCGTCACGGATGGTCAAGTGCCCGATTGGTTCCAAGCTTCCGATCAAATTACCCTTATCGATCATCACCAGCTGATTCCGCATTCAGCCTTGCCGACATTCGATTCAGGCAATATTGAGTCTTATATTCATCATATTCCAGGTCTGTCGGAACGCTATTTTTATTTTAATGACGATGTGTTCTTTGGTGCACCCGTACGTTTGAAGAATTGGTTTTTTGAAAATGGCATTTATGTATCCTGGTCTGATGATCCTGAGGTAAAGGGCAACAAGTTACATGCTGAATCGACATCCCTCGAAAATGCAAGTCGCCTGTCCAAGCAGTGGCTTCAAGCGAAATCAGATCGCGCGAATTTAAGCACCCACCCATTCACTCAAAAGATGCGCCCGCAGTATCAGCACACGCCCAGAACTTTCTCCCATTCTCCAAGGCCCATGTTGAAGTCACTGATGTTGGAAATTGAACGTGATGCGCCCGATTTATTTGAGCTAGTCAGATCAACTGTTTTTCGCACCTGGAATAAGCCCACCATCATTTCCGACTTTGTTTTGCGCTGGGCCTTGGCGCATGGCTTTGCCAAAACAATAGACCACTCACATTTGTATATAGCGACTGGTCAATCGTTAGAAACGCAATCTCTGAAGCACCTCAAAAAGCTATTTGGTACGCTTGATTTTTTTTGTATCAACGACACCACGGACGATGCTAAAGACAGCGATCCGCGCCTACTTCAAATTCATCAAAATTTGAGTGCGCTGCTGCCCGATGCTTCCCAAAGCGAGCTTATTCACAGCACCGCAGCCACCATACCGCGACTTCAAGCCAACGGTCTCCGTTAAAGGTCCGATAGACTGCATGCCATGCAACCCAACTGGTATGAGCGGCACATCTTGCCCACGGCGATAGACATGGCCTGTGGAATGCCCATGTTCGGGCGCATGCGCGCGCAGGTGGTTGCGCGCGCGCAAGGGCGCGTGCTGGAGGTGGGCATCGGCACGGGGCTGAACATGCGCTACTACAACAAGGCCCGCGTGACCCACATTACCGGCCTGGATCCGGCGATGCAGATGCACCCTCAAGCCCAGGAGCGCATTAAATGCGCAGGCTTGCGGGTGGACCTGATCGGTCTATCGGCAGAGCAGATTCCGCTGCCCGATGCCAGCTTTGACACGGTACTTATTACCTACACGCTGTGCTCCATTCCCGATCCGCAAGCGGCCCTGCTGGAGATGCGCCGCGTGTTGGCGCCCACCGGCCGTCTGCTGTATTGCGAGCACGGGCGCGCGCCCGATGCGTCGGTGCGGCGCTGGCAAGAGCGCTTGCAACCGCTGTGGGGCAAAGTGGCTGGCGGCTGCCATCTGGGGCGCGATGTACCCGCCCTGCTGCAGGCTGCGGGCTTTGCACTGCCAGACCTGCAGACCCACTACATCAACGGCCCACGGCCTTTCACTTTTCACTACTGGGGCGAGGCGCTGCCTACATAGTGGCAAGACAGTTGACTAGCGTTGGTACACACACCGAAAGCCGATGTAAACGGCGTAAAAGTCTGCGGGTTTAAATGCCTGCACATCGGCCCTCATGTTAAATGCGCCGTACCACCAAGAGCCACCGACGGTACGGCGTTCACGCCCCTTGCTGTCGGGACTGTCGGTGGTCCACTCCCATACATTGGCTCCCATGTCATACAGGCCATTGACACCTTGTTTGGTAGCGCCTGCGGGCGCAGCACGCGGCCATGGATCGGCCTCGCTCGTGTTGGCACCTTGCGGGCTGTTGCCCGTAGCCCATGCATAGGTTCGGCCTTTCTGCCAAGGCGCAGGGGGCGACTCGCGCAACTCGGTAAAGCCTGCGGTTTGCCACTCAGCCCCTGTGGGTAAACGGCCGCCTGCCCAACGGCAATAGGCTTGCGCTTCTGCAAAATCCAAATGAACCGCAGGCATATCTGCACTCGTCGTCTCGCCACCTGGCTTTCGCCAATACCAACCGGGCCGACGCTCCCAACCGGCGCCGAATTCAAAGCCACCTCCCTCTTTTTCGGCCCGCGTGGTGGTGTTGGTGGCACGCACATAGCGGTCGAATTGCCCGATGGTGACCTCGGTTCGGTCAATCCCAAAGCCAGGAAGCGCCACTATTTCGCCAACTTGGGCCTGCACGGTACCCATGAAGATCGTTACGCTGAGGATTGCGTATTTCATCAGTATGGTTTCCAATATAAAGAGGCCTTAACCATAACAAACGCCATAAAGCCCTAAGCACACACCCGCTAGCTAAAATGTCCGCACCACCCTGTTCAATATAATTTTCTAATGCAATCAGCCTCTCAACACCTGGACGAGTTGGAGTGGACCCGGTGGCCTTCCGATCAAATTGCCACTCGTGGCAAGGCGCAATGGAAAGAACTACTCGGCAGTCATTCCGGATGCCAAAATGACATGACGATGGGAGTCGTTCGCCTGCGGCAGGGTGAATCGCTTGAACCGCATCGCCATGCTCAACCGGAAACCTATTTCACCCTGTCAGGTCGCGGCACCGTCACCATCGAGGATGTGGTTCACAACGTAGACCCGGGACGTATGCTGTTCATTCCTGCTAACGCCCGACACCAGATCAACAATGTGAATGCCCAAGATCTGATGATTCTTTACGCGTTTGCCATAAGCGATTTCAGCAAGGTCCAGTACCACTTCTGAAGGTGCTTTCCTACGAACCTGCAGCCACACGCATTGGATGCATTCAGTGACTCTCCCAAACGGTTCAAAAAAGATAAGCAAGCAGGCAAGGCCTGTAGTGAGCGGAGATTTGTCGCTCCTAACTTTCAGCGTTATCGCTTCAGGTGCGCCAAAACGTCCGCGTGAAAATGACCACCATGGTAAATAGTTCTAAGCGTCCGAGCAACATGGCCAGCGTACAAAT
>CANNEW010000107.1 GCA_947503685.1 Comamonadaceae bacterium
CGCGATTATTTTTACGGCGAAATCCAGTGCGAAATTCCCAAGCCCATGCGCGTGGAGCGCGGACATGGCGGTGAAAACAGCTTGGCCGCGGCCTTAGACATGCTGGCCCACGCCAAGTTTCCGGTTATTTTGTCGGGCGGCGGTGTGGTCATGGGCGATGCGGTGGCCGAATGCGTGGCCCTGGCCGAGCGCCTGGGCGCGCCGGTGGCCAATGGCTATTTGCGCAACGACTCCTTCCCCGCCAGCCACCCGCTGTGGGCCGGCCCGCTGGGCTACCAAGGCTCCAAGGCCGCTATGAAGCTGATCGCGCAGGCTGACGTAGTGATTGCACTGGGTTCGCGCATGGGCCCTTTTGGCACTCTGGCACAACACGGGATGGACTACTGGCCCAAAGACGCCAAAATCATCCAGGTGGAAGCCGACCATACCAACCTGGGTCTGGTGAAAAAGATTTCTGTGGGCATTCACGGCGACGCGAAAGCCGTAGCCAAAGAACTGCTGCGCCGCCTGAGCAGCATGACACTGGCCAGCGACGCAAGCAAAGCGCAGCGCGCGGCCACCATCGCCGCAGAAAAAGCCGCCTGGGAACAAGAGCTCGACGGCTGGACGCATGAGCGCGATACCTATAGCCTGGACATGATCGAAGAAGCCAAGGGCGAGCGAACACCTACCGGCGGCACCTACTTACATCCGCGCCAGGTGCTGCGCGAGTTGGAAAAGGCCATGCCCCCGCGGGTCATGGTGTCCACCGACATCGGCAATATCAATGCCATAGCCAACAGCTACTTGCGCTTTGACGAGCCGCGCAGCTTCTTCGCGCCCATGAGCTTTGGCAACTGCGGCTACTCGCTGCCCACCATGATCGGCGCCAAAGCCGCCGCCATGGATCGCCCGGCCGTGGCCTACGCCGGCGACGGTGCTTGGGGCATGAGCATGTCAGAACTGATGACCGCCGTGCGCCACGACATTCCGGTTACCGCCGTGGTCTTTCACAACCGCCAATGGGGCGCTGAGAAGAAAAACCAGGTGGACTTTTACAACCGCCGCTTTGTGGCCGGCGAGCTCGAAAGCGAAAGCTTTGCGGGGATCGCCAAAGCCATGGGTGCTGAAGGCATCGTAGTCGACAAATTGGAAGACGTAGGCCCGGCTTTCAAACGTGCCATCGACATGCAAATGAAGGAAGGCAAAACCTGCGTGATTGAAATCATGTGCACCCGTGAATTGGGTGACCCCTTCCGCCGCGATGCGCTGTCCAAACCGGTACGCTTTTTGGATAAGTACAAGGACTACGTTTAAAGCGAGCGGCATCCATTACCGGCCGAAGTATGGAGACCACACATCCGCGACTGCAAGCCCTGATGGCCCGCGCCACAGCGCAGGCCGGCGCAAGCCCGCAGGCCCTGGGCCTGGTCTATCCCTGCGACGCTTTGGCGCTGGACGCTGCAAGGCGCATCCAGGACAGCGGCATGGCGCGTCCGGTGCTCATCGGCCCGGCCGCGCTAATTGCAGCTGCTGCCGACGCAGCGCAAGTGGATGTGCGCGATTTCGAACTGGTAGACAGTGGAACCCTGGCGCCGGATGCGGCTTTGCACGCCTGCGCTATGGCGCGCAGCCGGGACCTGCGCGCCTTGATGAAAGGTTCGCTGCATACCGATGAACTGATGGCCGCAGTGGTGAACAAAGACACCGGCTTGCGCGCTAGCAGCCGCATCAGCCACGCTTTTGTGTTTGACCTGCCGCGCTACCACAAGCTATTGGCGCTGGCCGATTGCGTGGTCAACATCGCGCCGGACCTAAAAACCAAAAAAGACATTCTGGGTAATGCGCTTGGTTTGCTGCAAAAACTCGGCATCGCACAGCCCAAGGTCGGTATTGTGGCTGCGGTGGAAGTAGTGAACCCGTCGATTCCTGCCACGCTCGATGCCCAGGCTTTGGTCCACATGGCGCGCGACGGTGCCTGGCCGGGCGCTATCGTGGAGGGGCCGTTTGGTTTTGACAATGCGTTCTCCAAAGAGGCTGCGCGTATCAAAAAAATCGAGTCGCAAGTGGCCGGTGACGCAGACCTTTTCATCATGCCGGACTTGAATGCCGGCAATATGCTGTACAAAAGTTTTAACTATGTTGGCGGTGGCGACTGCGCCGGGCTGGTGCTAGGGGCGCAGGTTCCGATTGTGCTGACCTCGCGCGCCGATTCACTGCAATCGCGCATGGCTTCGGTAGCGCTGGCGGTGCTCGCCGCTGCGCCGGGCTAGGGCAGACAAAGCAGTATGTGGCCGCAGCAAACCCGATAACAAAAATACCAAGAGACAAGCCCATGTTTAAATTTTTGTCCTCCGAGCCCTTGCACCAGCCGCTGGATGCGCCCACGCCGGTCGATGAGACCACCATCAAATGCACCACCTGCTATATGTGCGCCTGCCGCTGCGGCATACGCGTGCATTTGCGTGAGGGGGACGACGGGCCCGAGGTGCGCTACATCGATGGCAACCCCAACCATCCCCTCAATAAAGGCGTGATTTGCGCCAAAGGCGCGTCGGGCATCATGAAGCAAAAATCGCCCGCGCGGCTGACACAGCCGCTGCTGCGCAAAGCCGGCAGCGCGCGTGGCGCCGCTGAGTTCGAGCCGATCAGCTGGGAGCGCGCCTACGAGTTGTTAACCACGCGCCTGGCGCATATCCGCGCCACCGACCCCAAGAAATTTGCGCTCTTCACCGGCCGCGACCAGATGCAGGCATTAACCGGTTTGTTTGCCCGCCAGTTCGGCACGCCCAACTATGCGGCGCACGGCGGGTTTTGCTCGGTAAATATGGCTGCTGGCATGATTTACAGCGTGGGCGGCAGCTTTTGGGAATTCGGCGGGCCTGACTTAGATCGCGCCAAAGTTTTTGTGATGATGGGCACGGCGGAAGACCACCACAGCAATCCGATGAAGATGGCCCTCTCCAAATTCAAACGCGAGGGTGGGCGTTTTATTTCGATCAACCCGGTGCGTACCGGCTACTCGGCGATTGCCGATGAGTGGATTCCCATCAAACCCGGCACCGATGGAGCGCTCTTGATGGCGCTCTTGCATGAGCTCATTCGCACCGACACGCTGGACCATGCATTCCTCAAGCGCTTTACCAACGCGCCGCAACTGGTGGTGCTGGACGAAGGCATGCGCGAAGGCTTGTTCGCCTTTGACCCTAACCCGGAGAAAGGCCCGCCGGGCGATGGCCGCAATCCGCACAACAAGCTGGTGTTTGACAAGACCAGTGGCCAGGTACTTAACGCCTACCCCGAAGGCATTGCCGAAGGTTGCGACCCGGCGCTGGAAGGACACTACACCCTGGCCGACGGCACGCGGGTTGCGCCGTCGTTTCAGTTGCTGCGCGAGCGCGTAGGCAGCTGCACACCGGAGTGGGCAGCGGCCATTACCGGCATCGCTGCCGAGCGTATCGTGGCGCTAGCGCAAGAGATGGGGCATGCGGCCTTGCAACAGGCGTTTGAATTGCCCATCCCCTGGACCGATGCCTGGGGCAAGCTCCACCCCAGCACGCAGGCGCGGCCTTTGGCTTTTCATGCCATGCGCGGCCTGGCAGCGCACTCCAACGGCTTTCAAACCGTGCGCGCCCTGGCGGTGCTGATGAGCGTATTGGGCACCATCGACGCTCCCGGTGGCTTTCGGCACAAAGCGCCCTACCCGCGCCACATCGTGCCCAATTACCGCGCTTTCAATTCGCCCGAGATGATCCAGCCCAACACGCCGCTCAATGCCGCGCCCCTGGGCTTTCCGGCGCACCCCGACGAATTGGCCATCAACCCGGATGGTTCGCCCATACGTATAGACCACGCCTTTTCTTGGGAGCATCCGCTGTCAGCGCACGGGCTGATGCACAACGTGATCACCAATGCGACGCGCGGCGACCCCTACCGCATCGACACCTTGATGATGTTCATGGCCAATATGGCCTGGAACAGCACCATGAACACCATGGCGATCCGCGAAATGCTCAATCGCAAGGATGCGCAAGGCGAATTCCTGATTCCCTTTTTGGTCGTGTGTGACGCTTTCCAAAGTGAGACCGTGGCCTTTGCCGATTTGGTCTTACCCGACACGACGTATTTGGAGCGCCACGATGTGATGGGCATGCTGGACCGGCCGATCTCGGAGTTTGATGGGCCAGTCGATTCAGTGCGCGTTCCCGTGGTCAAGCCGCTGGGCGAATGCAAGCCCTTCCAAGAGGTGTTGATCGAGTTGGCCGGGCGTTTGAAATTTCCCGCTTTCACTACGCCTGAAGGCACGCGCAAATTCACCGGCTATCCTGACTTTGTGGTGAATTTTCAGCCCCAGCCAGGCATCGGCTTTTTGATGGGCTGGCGTGGCAAAAATGGCGACCAGCATTTGCGCGGAGAACCCAACCCCAAGCAGTGGGAAGCCTACGCGCAAAACAACTGCGTGTTCCAGTACCACATGCCCGAAAGCATGCATTTCATGCGCAACTGGAACCGTGAATATCTAGACTTTGCCAAAGAAAAAGGCTGGCGGCAAAAAAGCGACCCCGTGCAATTAGCGATTTATTCAGACACCTTACAAGCCTTTCGCTTAGCCGCGCAAGGCAAAACCGAAGGCCGCCAGCCCCCCGAGCATTTGCGCGAACGCATCCATACCTATTTCGACCCGCTGCCGTTTTGGTACGCGCCCTTGGAAGACGCCGCCACCGACCTGAATAGCTACCCGCTCAATGCCATCACCCAGCGACCGATGGCGATGTACCACTCCTGGGATTCGCAAAACGCTTGGCTGCGCCAGATCCACAGCCACAACTACCTCAACGTCAACCCGCGCACTGCGCTAGCCGCTGGCATTGCCGATGGCGGCTGGGCCTGGGTGGAAAGCCAATGGGGCAAGGTACGCTGCATGGTGCGCCACAGCGAAGCGGTAGAGCCTGGCACGGTGTGGACCTGGAACGCGATTGGCAAAGCCGACGGCGCCTGGCAGTTGGCGCCTGGTTCCGACGAAGCGCGTAAAGGCTTTTTGCTCAACCACTTGATTTCCGAAGAGTTGCCACTGCGCGGCACCCCCAGCGGCACGGTGAGTAACTCCGACCCCATTACCGGCCAGGCCGGCTGGTACGACGTGCGCGTGCGCATACGCCCAGCCACTGCCGACGAGGCCGGTGAGACTTTCCCGCAAATGGCCAGCATGCCCACCGTGCCCGGCGCAGTGGGCAGCGCAGCGCAGGTGCTGCGCTATTTCGCAGGAGGAAAGAAATCATGATCCAGTGGCTTAAAGACCTGCTGCAATCGCCACTGACCGAAGGCCACGGCGGCGCGGCGCAAGACCTATCGCCCCCGGTGCGGGTGCGTGCGCGCCAGGGTGAGACCCTAGCCAAACAATTGGCCTTGGTAATTGACCTGAACGTGTGTGTGGGCTGCCAGGCCTGCGTCACTTCATGCAAGCAATGGAACACCTCGGGCAGCGCCGGGCCCTTGGCTGATTTGAACGCCTATGGCGCAAACCCCAGCGGTACTTTTTTCAACCGCGTGCAAACCTATGAAGCAGGAGAGTTCCCGGGCACCGAGACAATCCACTTTCCCAAAAGCTGCCTGCATTGCGAAGACCCGCCTTGCGTGCCGGTCTGCCCGACAGGCGCCAGCTATAAGCGCGCAGAAGATGGCATTGTGCTGGTGGACTACGACAAGTGCATAGGCTGCAAATACTGCGCCTGGGCCTGCCCTTATGGCGCGCGCGAATTGGATGAAGAGCGGCAGGTGATGACCAAGTGCACGCTGTGCGTCGATCGCGTGTATGACCCCTTGCTGCCCGAGGCGGATCGTCAACCTGCCTGCGTGCAGGCCTGCCCCACCAATGCGCGCTTGTTTGGCGACATCAAGGACCCCGAGAGCGTCGTCAGCAAAGCCATCCGCGAACGCGGCGGCTACCAGCTGATGCCAGAGTGGGAGACGCAAGCGGCGAATCACTATTTGCCCCGGCGCATCATGGCGGCGTCCACGCCCCCTGCGGGCAAGGAGTAGGCGCTATGCATCCAGCTTTTTCTATTTTGTTTTTCACCACGCTTGCCGGTGCTGCACAAGGCCTTCTGGTCGCGCTGGCGCTGGCACAGATCAGCAGCGTGTCCATGGACAGCGGCTTTGTCCTGCAAGCGATTGCGCTGGGCCTGGTGCTTTTGGTAGCTGGTTTGGCATCCTCCTTTTTGCACCTGGGCCACAAGATGCGGGCCTGGCGTGCGGTGCTGATGTGGCGCACCTCGTGGATGTCGCGCGAAGTCATTGTGCTGCCCGCCTATATCGGCCTGACAGCCTTGTGGTGGCTGGCGCTCTACACCGACGCAGACGGCGCGCTCGCCCAGGCGCTGCCCTGGGCCATCGTCTTTGGCGCCCTGGTACTTTGGTATTGCACCGCCATGATTTATGCCTGCCTGCGCTTCATTCAGGAATGGGCGCACTGGAGCACAGTGGCCAACTTCCTACTCATCGGTTTAGCCTCGGGCAGCGTGCTCGCTTGCGCGCTGGCGGCCTCGAGCGGGCAAGCTGACCTGCTTAGCACGCTGGCTCCGTGGGCCACTGCAGCTACGTTGCTGGCGGCCATAGTGCGTTGGTTCAGCCTTCGCCGAAATAGCAGTTTGCGCCCCGCCTCCACGCTGCAATCAGCAACCGGCATCCAGACCAAGCGCCTGGTACAAAAATCAATGGGTATGTCCGCTGGTGCCTTCAACACCCGTGAGTTCTTTCACGGGGCCAGCCAGTTGGTTTTGCGCAATGTACGTTGGGCCTTTGTGTTGGGCTTGTTCGTGCTGCCCTTAGGCTTGGAATTGTGCGCCCTGAGCAGCACCAGTACCTGGCCTTGGGCCTGCGCCGCCTTGATACAAGCGCCCGCCCTGATCGCCGAACGCTGGGTGTTTTTTGCCCAAGCAAAGCATCCTCAGAATCTGTATTACCAGGTAGTGGGCTAAGCGATAGAGGCGCTCCACACAAAGCAAAACGCCAACCCGAAGGTTGGCGTTTTGACTACAGCGCTTAGCTGTTTGATTGGTTGCGCGAGAAGGATTTGAACCTTCGACCTTTGGGTTATGAGCCCAACGAGCTACCAGGCTGCTCCATCGCGCGGTAAGGGTTTGATTATACGCGCTTATGCGACTTCAGTGGCGTCGGTTGCAGCAATTTCGGTGCGCTCAACCAATTCGACCAAAGCCATCGGCGCGTTATCACCCACGCGGAAACCCATTTTCAAAATACGGGTGTAACCGCCGGGACGGGCTTTGAAACGCGGGCCGAGTACGTCGAATAATTTGCTCACGCTGTCACGATCGCGCAGGCGGTCAAAGGCCAAGCGGCGGTTGGCCACTGTGGACTCTTTGGCGAGAGTGATCATGGGTTCGACCACGCGGCGCAATTCCTTAGCCTTGGGTACCGTGGTCTTAATTGCTTCGTGCGCGATGAGCGAATTCATCATGTTGCGCAGCATGGCCAAGCGGTGAGAGCTTGTCCGATTGAGTTTGCGTAGTCCGTGTCCGTGGCGCATAGTAGATTTCCTTTTTTTGATTCGAAGGCAGCCGTATCAGGTACTGCCCGCAGCGCTGGCCTATTTAGGCCTGCAAGCAAGCGAATTAACGCTTGTCCAGTGTGGCCGGTGGCCAGGCTTCGAGCTTCATGCCCAAAGTCAAACCGCGCGAAGCCAGAACTTCTTTGATCTCATTGAGTGACTTGCGACCCAGGTTAGGCGTCTTGAGCAACTCGTTCTCGGTACGCTGAATCAAGTCACCGATGTAGTAAATATTTTCTGCTTTGAGGCAGTTGGCCGAACGCACGGTGAGTTCGAGTTCGTCCACCGGACGCAGCAGAATCGGGTCAAACTTGGCCTCGCGTCCTGCGCTGGGTGTACCAAAGCCGGGCAATTCATTGCCTTCGAGTTGGGCAAACACTGCCAGTTGCTCGACCAGGATGCGGGCCGAAGAACGCACTGCGTCTTCTGCGCTGACCGCGCCATTGGTCTCAATATCTACCACCAGTTTGTCCAAATCGGTACGCTGCTCGACACGGGCGCTTTCCACCACATAGCTCACGCGCTTGACCGGCGAAAACGAGGCATCCAGGATCATCCGACCAATAGATTTTGTGGGCTCATCGCCATGGCGACGGACCGAGCCGGGAACATAGCCACGGCCTTTTTCGACCTTGATCTGCATGTCCAACTT
>CANNEW010000108.1 GCA_947503685.1 Comamonadaceae bacterium
AACAGCCACATGGCCGAGCCAGAGTGGCAAGCCTATAACGCGCCCTTTCCGGACGCTGGTCACCGTGCTGCTCTGCGCGTTTTTCCGAATATGGTGCCCGAGTTCATGGATAGTGATGGCGCGGCAATCTCGCGTCAAGCCCGTGATTTTTGGCGCGACGAGTGGGCGGGGCGCACATTCATGGCCATCGGCCAGCAAGACCCGGTCCTGGGTGAGCCGGTCATGCGCGCTTTGCAGAGCCAAATTCGTGGCTGCGAGCAGGTCATGCTCCTCCCCGAAGCCGGGCATTTTGTGCAGGAGCATGGGCAGGCAATTGCGCAATCTGCTATTCGTTTCTTTTTAGACCCGCCCAAAGCTTAAGGCGGACGCGATTGCTTGAGTTGGACAAGCTTTGCAGCGCTTACATTTACCTATTTCGAACATACGCCCCCAAGCGCGAGACAGCAAGCCATGAGCCATATCTACATTTACTCCCCGTCCAGCGCAGTCCGTGACAAAGCGGCCTTTCGCCTTGGCGTCAAGCGCTTGCGGGCCTTAGGCCATGAAGTGGAAATCGACGCCGATGCCCTGTCCGGCTACCAGCGCTTTGCGGGGGACGATGTGACCCGGTTGGCTGCCATCGCCCGCGCAGCGGCCAGCGGTGCCGACCTTGCGATGATTTCGCGTGGCGGTTACGGGCTGACGCGCATCCTGGCGGACTTGCCGTATGCCGCACTTGCCAAAGCGATCGAATCGGGCACCCAGTTTGTCGGCCTCAGCGATTTCACCGCTTTGCAGCTAGGTTTGATGGCCAAGACCGGCGCGATTACCTGGCAAGGCCCCTGCGTCTTGGACGACTTTGGTACTGAAGAGTCGCCCGACGAAATCATGCAAGCCTGTTTAGATGATTTGTTGCTAGCGCAAGGCGAAGGTGTTGGCTGGCGCTTGCCGCGCGGACATGCGATGCAAAAAGACCATGAGATTCATGGCGCCAAACTCTGGGGCGGCAATTTATCGGTATTGGTGACTCTGTTGGGGACGCCGTATTTCCCCAAAGTGCGCGGCGGCGTATTGTTCCTGGAAGATGTGGGCGAGCATCCGTACCGGCTGGAGCGCATGTTGACCCAGTTGCTCCATAGCGGCGTGTTGGGCCAGCAAAAAGCGCTGGTGCTTGGACAATTTACCAACTACAAACTGGTGCCGCACGACAAGGGGTTCAAACTAGACACCGTTGTGCATTGGTTGCGTACCCAGGTTTCCATACCCATCGTGACCGGCTTGCCCCTGGGCCATGTACCTACCAAGGTGCTACTGCCGGTCGGTGCCAAGGTGGACCTGGTCCTGCAAGGGCAGGAAGCGCTCATGGCCTGGGGCCATTTGTAGGGCGGAGCGAGTTCCTGCGTAGACCTGCCTGCTTTTGCCGACATCACGAGATATATTTATTAACATAATATACATCGTATGAATTAAATATACTCCTCTGTGAGGGGCTTACGCCTCACAAATCAAGCTCAGTTAACTCCGTTTGCAGCGACCACTCCGACATTGCAGACGGCAAACCAGCTCTATTCGCTGCTAGGGAGTTGGTCGCGCAATCAGGTGCCGCACCAGAATCTTCGCGGAGGCCTGTTTGTCCGCCGCATCCGCAAAATCCAGCGCAGTCATTCCTTTTTGGTTTTTCAGACTGGCATCTGCGCCTTCGGCCAATAAGAGTTCCACAGCCTGGGAACTGCCGTACATGGCCGCCATCATCAAAGGCGTCGTCAGGTTGGGCGATTCCGCATCGATATAGGCGGAGTGGCTGAGCAACAGTTTGATCACCTCGATGTGCCCACCGGAGGCCGCGTAATGCAATGGGGTCCAACCGGTCTTGTTCACGTCGGCGTCCAGCGCAATTAAGCGCTTGCAGACTTCGACCATACCGCCCATCGATGCCAGCATCAAGGGGCTCTCATCTTTGGCGGTTCGCACCTCGGCTCGCAAACCTTTGGTGCGCAGCAGCAGGTCTAAAACCGCTGGCGAGGGCCGCCGAATGGCCAGAACCAGCGGATACTGGCCCTCAAAACTTAAGGTATTGGGATCAAAGCCGCGTGCCAAAAGGTTGGCAACCACCTTCACTTCGTCGGTTTTCAGGCCTTCAAAAAAATCATCATAGGAACCCGCCTTGACTGGAAAAAACCAAAATAAAACAATAAGATATAAGGCATACTTAAAGTTAAACATAAGAACAATCTCAAATGCTACATGAAGTTTCAGGATGCGCTTGCGGCTTAAACAAGCGCAAAAAATTGTCGCTACTGGCCAGGCCCACTTCCTCGACGCTGCAGCCGCGCACCTGGGCAATCTGCTGCGCCACCAGCGGCACGAAAGACGGATTATTGGTTTTGCCGCGGTGCGGGACGGGAGCCAAATAGGGGCTATCGGTCTCAATCAGCAAGCGGTCCAGCGGCACCCAAGCCGCAATATCGCGCAAATCCTGGGCCGTTTTGAAGGTGACGATGCCGGAAAACGAGATATAAAACCCGCGCTCTAAGGCGGCGCGGGCCACCTCTGCGGTTTCAGTAAAGCAATGAAAAACACCTCCTGCGCTACCCGATGTGCCGTCTTCGCCCTCCTCGTCCAGCAAGGCCAAAGTGTCTTGCGATGCGCTGCGGGTATGGATAACTAGCGGTTTGCACAGCGCGCGCGCGGCGCGTATGTGCACCCTGAAGCGTTCGCGCTGCCAATGCATATCAGCCACGGTGCGGCCATTGAGCCGGTAGTAGTCCAAGCCCGTCTCACCAATGGCCAACACTTTGGGCATGGCACCTAGGGACAGCAAATCTTGCAGGCTAGGCTCGCGCACGTCCTCATTGTCCGGATGCACCCCTGCGGTGGCCCAAAAATTCGCGTAGTCCAGAGCCAAGCTGTGCACCACGGGAAATTCTTCCAGCGTGGTGCAAATGCACAAGGCGCGCTCGACCTGCGCCAATTCCATGGCTGCGCGTATCTCCAGCACCTGGCCGCGTAGCTCGGGAAATGCCAGATGGCAGTGGGAATCAGTAAACACTTTGTAGTCTCAGCTTAGTAGGTGCGGCGCAAATCTTGACGGCGGATCACACAGTGTCGTTAGGAAGCTTGCTGCCTAACAGCGACCCTAAAGCGGTTTCGATTGTATTTTTCAAAATCGCACCGCGCTCATCGGCGCTAAAGCGCACGCCAACGCCCTGGGGCCGCCCGGTGGGTGAATTGGCCGGCGTGATCCAGGCCACATGTCCGATAAAGGGGTGGCGCTTAGGGTCCTGGGGCAGAGTCAACAGTCCGTACAGTTCCTCACCCATTTGGTAATCCCGACTGGTCTGCACAAACAAGCCGCCTTCGGTAAACACGGAGATATACGCTTGGTACAAGTCCAGCGGCGTGTCCATGCGCAATTGCAAAACCGTAGGCCGGGCGCTCCCTCCGGACAAAACCGATTCAGACCGCAGACTTTCGCCCGCCAGAGTGGAAAAGGGTGAGGTTGACACTGTCATCAGTCCACGTACAAGTTTTAAGAGACACTTTTAGCAAGCGCCGTATGGGCCTGGGCCATCAAAGCTTCGATAAACAATCCCGGGTTAAACGGATGGTCCATGGTGCGCCGATGCGCCTGCAAGCGCACACTCCATTCTGACAAAACGGCCAGCGGCACGCCACGCGGCAAGTCTTTTGCGCTGAAAAATCGGGGCTGCCCGTCCACCGCCAGCGCCATAAGGTCATGGCACAGCTGCTGCTGCGCGCTGACCAATTGCTGTGGCGTCCAGTCCCGCAAGGCTTGCAGATCGCCCCGGGCCAGCGCCTGGGGCAAGGCCGCCCAGTGCGCGGAGTCCTGACCCGATTGGGCCCAATGCAGCGCCGCCTGAGGGCGTCCGCCCTGGGCCTTCAGCGCGACTGCGGCTTGCGCAGGCTCCAGGCCTTGTGCGCCCAGCCAGGCCAGGCTGCTGCTTGCATCGGGCCAGACCATGGTGTGCACCAGGCAGCGGCTGCGAATGGTGGGCAGCAGTTGGTGCGCTGCTTCGCTGGCCAGCACAAAGCGCACATCGCCCGGCGGCTCTTCCAATGTTTTGAGTAATGCGTTGGCGGTGAAGGCATTCATGTCCTCGGCTGGATAAACCAGCACCGCTTTGCCACGCCCGCGTGCGCTGGTGCGTTGCGAAAAATCGACCGCGTCGCGCATGGCGTCGATACGTATTTCTTTGCTGGGCTTGCGCTTTTTGTCGTCCAAGTCCGCTTGGGCTTTCTCGGGCAGCGGCCAGCCTAAGTCCAACATCCAGGTCTCGGGCATCAAAACGCACAGGTCGGCATGGGTGCGCACATCCATGGCGTGGCAGCTGCCGCACTGGCCGCACGCAGCGCTGGCCTGCGGCTGCTCGCACAGCCAGGCCTTGACCAAGCCCAGCGCCAGTTCATACTGCCCCAGCCCAGCCGGTCCCGACAGCAACCAGGCGTGGCCACGCTGCGCTAATAGACTGCGGGTCTGGTCGGCAATCCAGGCCGGTGTGTCTGTGTTCACGCGCTCTGTGCTCCGGGTAAAAAAGCCTTGGCACGCAAGGCCCCAATTACCTGATCGCGCACCGCCTCTGGGCTTTGGTCGGCGTTGATGCGGGCAAAACGCTCGGGGTCTTGCGCGAGGCGCGTGGCGTAGCCACCAGCGACCGCCTCAAAAAAAGCCAAAGGTTGCGATTCGAACTTGTCCGGCACGCGCGCGCCAGTCAGGCGCGCGGCGGCTACCGCTGGCGGCAGGTCAAACCAGATCGTCAGTTGGGGTTGTAATAAAGCTTGGGCTTCAGCACCACTGGCTTGCACCCACTGCTCCAGGGTTTGCAATACCCCGAGATCAAAACCCCGACCTGCGCCTTGGTAGGCAAAAGTGGCGTCTGTAAACCGGTCGCACAAAACCACCCTGCCCTGCGCCAATGCCGGCGCGATGACTCCTTGTATATGGTCGCGCCGCGCCGCAAACACCAACAGCGACTCGGTCAAAGCGTCCATCGGGTCGTTCAGCACCAGTTGACGCAAGGCTTCGGCCAGCGGTGTACCGCCGGGCTCGCGGGTACGGGTGACGCTGCGCCCCTGGGATTCAAAGGCCTGCGCCACCGCCTCGATATGCGTGGACTTGCCGGCACCGTCTATGCCTTCAAAGCTAATAAAAAGTCCTTGGGTGTTTTGCATCGCTAGGTTTGAAAGGCCGCGCCTTTAGGGGGAGCGTTGGTATTTATTGACCGCGCGATTGTGCGCCTCCAGCGTCACGCTAAATTCGCTGCTGCCGTCACCGCGTGACACGAAATACAGGGCCTTGGACGCAAGCGGGTGTAAAGCCGCGTGCAATGCCTCTTTGCCGGGCATAGAAATCGGGCTGGGTGGCAGGCCCTCCCGGGTGTAGGTGTTGTAAGGCGTGTCCGTTGTTAAATCGGATTTGCGGATATTGCCGTCAAAACGCGTACCCATGCCATAAATGACCGTGGGGTCGGTTTGCAGGCGCATGCCCAAAATCAAACGATTGTGAAATACCGCCGAAATCTCCGGCTGGTCGCTTATTTTCCCGGTTTCTTTTTCAATGATGCTGGCCAGTATCAAGGCCTGCTCGGGTGTTTGCAGTGGAACTTTTGGGTTGCGCTCGGTCCAGGCGGTGGCCAGGTGCTTATCCATCGCCCGCATCGCGCGGCGTAACACGGCGGTATCACTAGAGCCTTTAGAGAAGGTATAGGTGTCCGGAAAAAAGCGCCCCTCTGGGTGGTCACCCGGGCGCCCTAAGTTTTGCATGAGTTGGGCGTCGCTGAGTTGGGCAGTGTCGGGCTTTAAGCGATCGGCTTTGCGTAAGGCCTCGCGCACTTGGCGGATATTCCAGCCTTCCACCAGCGTCACGCTGCCGCTAGAGGCGTCGCCGCGCACCAGTTTTTGCAAAATCTGCCAGGGACTGGTCTGACCGCTCCATTCATAGCTGCCCGCGCGAATCTGGCGCGACTGCCCGGATAAGCGGAACCACCAGTACAACAATGTCGGATTCACCGCTACGCCGCTGCGCGCCACGGCAGCGGCCACCTCTTTCGGGCTGGTTCCGGGCTCGATCGAGACCTCGGCCACCTGCTGCGCCAAAGTACTTGGCACCCAAAGCCACCACGCCCCGACCCCGGCCCCAAGCAAAAGAAGCAGCAACATGGCGCCGAACCCACGGGAAAAGGAAAAACGCACGCTGCAAACACCCAAAAGCTGTGAATCGTTCGATGATAAAGGATGGCCTGCGACCCTAAAACTTGACCAGGATCAAGCGCTCTGCGCATAAGGTTCAAACAGTGGCTCAAGCGGTTCATTTCCGGGCCAAGAAGGACTAGTCTTGCAGACCAAGGGCTTTCGTCCTGCGGGAAAACGACATGATGGACAGTGGTGTGTGCGCGGATGCGCTAAGGGTGGTGGATTTGGCCGCCATGGGCAGACAATCGGGACTGAGGAACTGGCAATTGGCCGGGCGTTCGCTCCTGCCGGTGGTGCAAGGCGGGATGGGAGTAGGTATTTCGGCAGGTGGCCTGGCCGGCGCAGTCGCTGCGACGGGGGCGCTGGGCACGGTGTCTTCCGTGGACCTGCGCCGCTTGCACCCTGACCTGATGGCGCAAACTGGCCATCTGGACAAAGAGCCCGAGGCCCGGCAAATCATTGAGGCAGCTAATTTGGTGGGCCTGGACCGCGAGATCCGCCGCGCCAAACAACTGTCGGGTGGGCGCGGCGCTGTCGCCGTCAACATCATGAAGGCCCTGAGCCAATACAGCGGTTTAGTACGGCAAGCCTTGGAGAGCGGCACTGACGCGCTGGTGGTGGGCGCTGGCCTGCCGCTTGACCTGCCCGATTTGGCCCGCGACTTTCCGGGCACTGCTTTGATACCGATACTGTCGGACGCACGCGGCGTGCAACTGGTGGTGCGTAAATGGGAAAAGCGGGGCCGATTGCCCGATGCGGTGGTCATCGAACACCCGCGTTTGGCAGGCGGCCACCTGGGAGCGGCCAAGGTGGCCGATTTGCAGGACAGACGCTTTGATTTTGATGTGGCCATCCCGCAGGTGCTGGAATATTTCAAAAGCGCTGGCCTGGAAGGAAAAATTCCGCTGATTGCGGCAGGTGGCATCTCCAGCCGGGATGACATTCTTCGCCTGCAGGGCCTGGGCGCCGCGGCGGTGCAACTGGGTACTGCATTTGCGGTAACACGCGAATGCGATGCTGCCGATGCCTTTAAGCAGGTGCTGGCCAATGCCCAGTCCAAAGACATTGTGGAGTTCATGAGCGTGTCGGGCCTGCCCGCGCGCGCAGTGCGCACGCCCTGGCTTAACAAATACCTGCGTATCGTGCCCAAGCTGCAAGCGGCCGCACACCAAAAGAAGAAATGCAATATGTCTTTTGACTGCCTGGCCCATTGCGGCTTGCGTGATGGGGATGCCAGCATTGGCCAGTTTTGTATCGACCAGCAACTGGGCCACGCCTTTGAAGGCGACACGCAAAAAGGCTTGTTCTTTCGCGGCGCCGGGGTGCTGCCCTTTGGCAAAGAGATCCGCTCGGTGGCGGAGTTGATGCAATGGCTGCTCGGGGCGATCGCGCCGCCGCCTTTTACCAGGGAGTTTGTATGAGCGCGTTCAGCCTGGATGCGGCGCCGGGCGCATTGCCGGCCCAAAGCATCAGCATCGATGTCTTGCAGGAAAAATACCTCAAACCCGGCGAAAGCTGCGCGCAAGACGTCTATCTGCGCGTGGCCCGTGCCCTGGCTTCGGTGGAAGCGCCCGGCGAACAGGAACGCTACACCGCCTTGTTTTTAGCCAACCTCATGGACGGCGCTATCGGTGCCGGCCGCATCATGAGTTCAGCCGGGGCCGGCATTGAGGCCACTTTGATCAATTGCTTTGTGCAGCCAGTGGGCGATTGCATCCAAGGCACGGACGCCCAGGGCTACCCCGGTATTTACGAGGCCTTGCGCGAATCGGCCGAAACCATGCGACGCGGTGGCGGAGTGGGTTACGACTTTTCTCGCATCCGGCCGCGCGGCGCCTATGTCAAAGGTACCGGCTCGCTGGCCTCGGGGCCCTGCAGCTACATCAATGTGTTTGACCAGTCCTGTGCCACGGTAGAGAGCGCCGGTGCACGGCGCGGCGCGCAAATGGCCGTGCTGCGCATAGATCACCCGGATGTGCTGGAATTCATCGCCGCCAAACGCACGCCC
>CANNEW010000109.1 GCA_947503685.1 Comamonadaceae bacterium
TGGAGCCGCGCCCCCCCCGCACAGGTGGCGGCGGTTTTGGTGGCGGTGCAGGTGGCGGCGGCGGTTACGGCGGCGGTGCCGGTCGTAGCGGCGGCGGTGGCGGCGGTGGTGGTTACGGCGGTGGCGCCGGACGCAGCGGTGGTGGTGGCGGCGGCGGTTACGGCGGTGGCCGTAGCGGCGGCGGCGGTTACTAATCGCATCCGTTTTGTGGCTTTAAGCCACAAGCAATCAGGGCCCCTAGGGGCCCTTTTTCATGTCTGCTGATTAGCGCAGCGCATGCAATTGCGCGGCAGTTTGAAGCAAAAGCCGATGTATTCAAACACCGCGATGTTTACGCGGTTGCCGTGCCAGGATGCGGTCCCACAGGGCGTTGGGAATGAGCCGCATCAGCTTAGATACCACGCCCATTTGCCAGGGAATCACTCGGTAACTGTCGCCTGCTGTTATGGCTTGGTACGCCTGTTCGGCAAACGTAGAAGCTTGCATTAAAAACGGCATCGGGTAGCGGTTTTTGCGCGTTAGCGGCGTGTCTACATACCCAGGCGCGATGGTTATCACTTGCACACCCGTGCCGCGCAATTCGCCACGCAGCGCTTCGCAGTAGCTGATAACGGCGGCTTTGCTGGCGCAATAGGCCGCATGCCCGGGCAGGCCGCGAATGCCCGCTACGCTGGCAATCCCCACCAAACGCCCGCTACCACGCGCACGCATGGCCTGGATAAAGGGCTGAAAACTGGCCGCCAGGCCGATGTTATTGGTGGCGAAAACTTGGGCCATCGCATTGATGTCTTCGCGCTGCGCGCTGTCAATGCCGATGCTGATACCCGCATTGGCGATGACTACATCGGGCAGCCCTTGGCGGGCGATACAGGCCTGTGCGGCGGCCACGATGCTGTCGGTATCGGCAACATCGGCACCATAGACAGCGTAACTATCCGGCGCCAAACCAAGTTCTACCGCCCAGGCCTCTATCGCCTCGCTGCGCCGTGCCACCAAGGCCAGGCGGAAACCGGCCTGTTGGTAGCGCAGCGCCAAAGCCTGTCCGATGCCGCTGGATGCGCCGGTAATGAACACCAAGCCTTGGCCTGGCATGTTCATGGCTTGCTGTCCTCGTTGACCAAGATCGCTTGCACGCGCCCGTCCATTTGCAGCGTGCGGGTGCTGCCATCGTATTGCAGGCTATCAGCGCGGATGCGATGTTTGCCATGGACCAATTGCACCGGGCGGTCCGACTCGACCTTCTCGGGCTCGGTCCACACATGTAAATAATCCCCGCGAATTTCCAGGCGCGGATAGTCGCCCATGGGATGGGCTTCGCGCACCATGCGGGCACGTCCGCTTAATTGAAATTCATTGTTGTCCGGGCTACTCAAACCTTGGTCTGCCGAGGCCCATTTGATTTGCCCTTGCGCATCGGTCGAGCGGAAAGTGAGTTTTTGAATCTCGATCCAAGGCGCATCGGGCAAACGCTGCGCCGATGCGCCTTGTAATAAAGCGCTCAGCTGCCCCTTGGCGTCAAATTTTTGTACGGTGAAACCTTCTATCAAATAGTCCGGCGTGTCGTCCGGCGGCCTGGGCAATTCACCGGTGTCCACGCCGGGCGCGCTGCGTACCATCCAATAGCTGCCCAGCGCCAGCATGGCCACCATCAGCAGTGGCAGCGCCAGCACAAAGCGGTCTATAACAATTGCAAGCAGCCGGATCACAGTGCGTACTTCGCAGCGATGGATGGGTAGTGACCAGTGGCGCTAAGCAGCAGGTCACACACTTCACGCACTGCGCCCTGGCCGCCTTGGCTGCGGCTGACGAAGTCAGCGCGTACCCGCAGCTCGTGGTGGGCATTGGACGGTGCGCAGCGCAGCGCTGCCTTTTGCATCATGGGCCAGTCCGGCCAGTCGTCGCCCATGGCCGCCGCCTGGCTCCAATCGAGTTGCAACTCAGCCAGGATGGCTTGCGCTGCCGGCAGTTTGTCGTCTATACCGTAGCGTGCATGGCTGATCCCCAGCGCAGCTAAGCGCGCGCGCAGCGGTTCGGAATCGCGGCCGGTAATCACCGCGGTAGTTATCCCTGCGCTGTGCAGCATCTTCAGGCCATGCCCGTCCAGCGTATTAAAGCGTTTGAGCGTCTCCCCTTGTGCTGAATAAATCAGGCCGCCGTCGGTGAGGACGCCGTCCACATCGAGCAGCAAGACCTTGATCGTGCGGCCGCGCGCCAACAAGGCTTCGGAGAAGCGGGAATCGCCGGACATCAAATCACCTTAGCCCGCATCAAGTCGTTGGAAGTAAGCGCGCCGATCAAGTGACCTAGCCGGTCCACCACCAAAACGGTATTGATGCGTCGGCTCTCCATGAGCTCCACGGCATCAACCGCGAGGGCGTCTTGCAAAATGGTTGTCGGCTTGGTCCGCATGACATCGGCAGCCGTTTTTTCTCGCAGGTCAAGGCCTTGCTCCACCAAGCGGCGCAAATCACCGTCGGTGAATATGCCCACTACCTGCAGGTCTTCGTTGACCACTGCAGTGGCACCGAATCCTTTGGCGCTCATTTCGCGCATCAAGGCACTGAAGCTGGCCCTTGGTCCTACCTGCGGTAAGGCATCGCCAGTGCGCATCACATCGCTAACGTGGGTTAGCAAGCGCCGTCCTAGCGCGCCGCCCGGGTGGGAGCGGGCAAAGTCTTCGGCTTGAAAGCCGCGCGCCTCCAACAGCGCCATAGCCAGCGCATCGCCCATCGCCAGTTGCGCCGTGGTGCTGGCGGTCGGTGCCAGGTTGAGCGGACAGGCCTCTTTGGCTACTGCCGTGTTCAGCCAGAGCGTGGCGTACTGTGCCATGCTCGATTGCCCGTTGCTGGTCATAGCGATCAGCGGCGTACCCAGGCGCTTAAGTACCGGAACAATCGCGTTAATTTCGTCGGATTCGCCGCTATTGGAAATCATCAGTACCAAATCCTGGGGCGTCACCATGCCCAGGTCGCCATGGCTGGCCTCGGCCGGGTGTACAAACAAGGCCGGAGTACCGGTGGAGGACAAGGTTGCTGCAATCTTGCGGCCTATATGCCCGCTCTTGCCCATGCCCATCACCACCACACGTCCGCTGATGGACAGCGACAGGGCGACGGCCTGCGCAAAGCTGTCGCCCACTTGGGCTTTGAGCCCCAGGATGGCCGCCGCTTCAATGTCGAAGGTGGTGTGCGCCATGGCAATCGCGCGCGCAAAGATCGAGCCTGGTGCGGTAGCGAAGGATGGCGTGGCGTGGGTTTCCATCAGGGCATTTTAGGCAGGCCTACTGGTGCCGCCTCCAAATGCCGTGCATGCAGCCACTAGGCGCATAACAATGATCAACGCGCGGGCTGCGTCAAATACGCGCCGGCGCAAGCTAATGGCAGGCCGCACGGGCTTGCGCAGCGGTGACAATAGGGCCCATACGACAGCGGCGCCCATGGACTGCGGGCCGCTGTCGCCAGCCCTTGTTTGATGGCCGACTTTATGCAACACACCCACGTTACAGAATACCTGCGCAACCATATCCGCACTGTGCCCGACTGGCCTGCGCCCGGCGTTCAATTTCGCGACATCACGCCCCTGCTGCAAGACGCCAAAGTTTTTCGCGTTCTGATTGACGCTTTTGTGCACCGCTACATGGACAACGCGCATCGACCCGATGTGGTGGCCGGCTTAGATGCGCGCGGCTTCATTCTCGGTGCGGTGGTTGCTTACGAACTCAATGTGGGTTTTGTGCCCATCCGCAAAAAAGGCAAGCTGCCCTTTACCACGGTGGAAGAAACCTATGAACTCGAATACGGCAGCGCCACCGTGGAGTTGCATACCGATGCGGTACACCCTGGCGACCGGGTGCTGCTGATCGATGATTTGATCGCCACCGGCGGCACCATGATGGCGGGTAAGAAATTACTCGAAAAACTCGGCGCTATCGTGATCGAAGGCGCCGCCATCGTGGACTTACCCGAGCTCGGCGGCTCGGACAAATTGCGCGCCACCGGCATGCCACTTTTCACCCTGCTGGACTTCGCTGGGCATTAAGCCCTGGGCACGCGCTTGAAGCTAGGCGATACCCCGCGTTCGGGCGCAGGCGTGCGCCAGTAAAGCCAATTACTCGGGCACAAGCGGTGCGTCTGGCAAGTCGTAGTAATCGCCTTTAGAGCCGGTAAACATTTGCTGTGCAATTTGCAAACCCGTCGGCCCGTCAATCGAACCAGCCCAAATGAAAGTGCTGTTGGTACCAAGGCGGCGCCAGAACAAATTACTTCCGCAGCGGCTGCAAAATCCGCGTTCGGCCTCTGATGAGGAAGCGAACCATTGCAGGGTATCGCCATCAATCTGCAAGTCTTCGCTAGGGCATGCGGTCGCAGCCACATAGTGTCCGCTGCTTTTACGGCATTGAATACAGTGACAGGCAATGATGGGGCGCAGCGGCCCGCTTACCCGGTAGTGCACAGCGCCGCACATACAGCTGCCATGGGTGCTTGTTTTAAGTGCGTCCATCGCTTACTTCCCAATACAAAAGCTGGAAAAAATCACGCCGAGTAAGTCGTCGGAGCTAAAGGCGCCGGTGATTTCGTTGAGGGCGTTTTGCGCCAGTCGCAACTCCTCGGCCAATAAATCCAGCGCCTGTGCCTGCGCGCGTAAATGGGCGTGGGCGAGGTACAAATGCGCACTGACTTGGCTGAGCGCCTGTACATGGCGTTGGCGTGCCATGGAAATACCTTCTGCGCCTGCTTGCCACCCAGCAATTTCCAGCAAACGCTGGCGCAGGCAATCCAGGCCTTGCCCGGTTTTAGCTGACAGGTACAGGCCCGGCACTTGCGGGTCGGGCGCCTGCGCATCGCATTTGTTCCAAACGTCGATGACAGGAACGGTTGCGGCCAATTTATGGCCCAAAGTGGTGGCAATACGCGCGTCATCGGCCTGGTATTGCGGCACCGTGGCGCGCGTCAGGTCATGCAAAAACACCACGGCGTCGGCTTGCAGCACCGCGTCCCAGGCGCGCGCAATGCCAATGGCTTCCACCTCGCCAGCGCCCTCGCGCAACCCGGCGGTGTCAATCACATGCACCGGCACGCCTTCGATTTGTATCGTCTCTTGCACCTTGTCGCGGGTAGTACCGGCAATCGGTGTGACGATGGCCAGCTCGGCACCGGCCAAGGCATTGAGCAGCGAGGATTTGCCGGCATTAGGCTGGCCGGCAATTACCACGCGTATGCCGTCGCGCAGCAAAGCGCCCTGGCGCGCCGCGCCCAGTACTTTGGACAGCGCCGCGTGCAGGCCGTCCAATTGCCCTTGGGCGTCGGACTTGCGCAAGAAATCAATCTCCTCTTCCGGAAAATCGAGCGTCGCCTCCACCAACAGGCGCAGGCGTACCAGGCCGTCGCGCAACTGGTCCACCTCCCGAGAAAAATCCCCGGCTAGCGAGCGCACCGCACTGCGCGCAGCGGCCTCGGTGCTGGCGTCTATCAGGTCGGCAATGGCCTCGGCCTGCACCAGGTCGATCTTGTCGTTGAGAAATGCACGCTCGCTAAATTCACCGGCTTGCGCCAGGCGCAGACCTGGCAGAAGGACTTGGCCTTGTTCGTCGCCGCTGCTTGCAAGCTCCAGGCAGCGCGCCAGCAGCAATTGCAGCACCACCGGCCCGCCGTGGGCTTGCAGCTCCAGCACATCCTCGCCGGTAAAAGAATGCGGTGCCGGGAAGTACAGGGCCAGACCGTGGTCTATGGGGCCGCCCTGGGCGTCATTGAAGGGCAGGTAGTGCGCGTGGCGCGCTTCCAGGCTGTGCCCGAACCAGGCTTTGAGCAGCGGGCGCAAGTCTTTGCCGCTGACGCGCACGATGCCCACCGAGGCGCGGCCGAGCGCCGTGGCAATGGCCAAAATCGGGTCGTGGTGGCGGGTAAGCATGGGTTGGGCTTTTTGCGGACGCGCCCATTATCTGCGCGCCCCGCGCAGTGGCACAAGCGTCGCGCCTTCAAACGAACAAGGCCGCTTGCGCGGCCTTGTGGCATCTGGCGGTAGCGGTCCGCTTATCTGAACTTGGGCAAATTAAATTCCGGCGGCACGCCCATGCGGGTATTAATAATCCACTGCTGCGCAATCGACAAAATGTTGTTGGTAATCCAGTACAGCACCAGGCCCGAGGGGAAAAAGAAGAACATCACGCTAAAGACCAGCGGCATCATCCACATCAATTTGGCTTGCATAGGGTCCGGTGGCGCCGGGTTGAGGGCGGTTTGAATCAACGAGGTCAAGGTCATCACAATCGGTAATACGCCAATCGGAACGCCAAACCAAATTCCCAGTGAGGTGTCTGGCGCCGACAAATCGGTAATCCACAAAACCCAGGGCGCGCTGCGCATTTCCACCGTGGACAGCAGCACCCAGTACAGCGCGATGAACACCGGAATTTGCACCATGATCGGGAAGCAGCCGCCCATGGGGTTGACTTTTTCCTCGCGGTAAATACGCATCATCTCCTGCTGCATTTGCTGCGGGTTGTCTTTGAGGCGCTCCCGCATTTCCATGATTTTGGGGTTGATCGCCTTCATCTTGGCCATGCTGGAGTAGGCTTTGGCATTGAGCCAATAGAACGCGATTTTGAGCAGCAATACCAAGGCAACAATCGCCCAGCCCCAGTTTTGCAGCACGCCGTGCAAACGGTCGAGCAGCCAGTACAGGGGCTTGGACAGGATGGTGAGCCAGCCGTAATCTTTAAGCAGTTCCAGACCGGGCGTCAGCGCCTCGAGCATTTTTTCTTCCTGCGGGCCGACAAACAACGTGGCCTCGATACTGCGGCTGGTGCCTGGTGCAATCGCCTCGACAGGCGCCACCATGGCTGCGCGGTAGCAGCAGTCTGCCAACGTGCCAGGCATGTCCACGCCGTCGAGCGAAATGGTGCGGCTCACGCCCTCGGGCAGTATCCAAGCGCTGGCAAAGTAATGCTGGACCATGGCGATATAGCCATTGCTGGCCTGCTTTTCATACTCCGCATTTTTCTTTTTGATGTCGGCAAATTCCACTTTCTGGTATTTCTTGGCCTCGGTGTAGACCGCAGGGCCGGTGAAGGTGGAGTAAAAAGACGACTCGCCCGCAGGCTTGTTGCCATCACGCAGCAATTGCAAATACAGCTGCGGCGCGATGGGCGCGTCCGAATGGTTGCTTAGCGCGTGGCTGACTTGGACGGCGTAAGAGCCCCGGTGCAGCGTATAGGTTTTGACCACGCTGATGCCGCCCACATCGGGCGAGCTGAACGTGAGTTGCAGACTGTCCTGCCCGTCTTTGAGCTGCGTAGCGCCGGAAAAAGCCATGGGCGTTTTGTGCGTCGGGAAGTTACCCGGCACCGCGCCCGCCACCACGCCGGACTGGGCCAGGTAGATACGCTCTTTGCTTTCATCGAGCAGCTTGAAAGCTTTGTTCTTGTCACCGGACTCGCCATATTTCAGGAATTCTGAGCCCACCAAGGTGCCGCCCAAGGTGTCAAACTCGAGCGACAACACATCGGTGATGACGCGGATGCGTTCGCCGCGCGCAAGCGGGCCAGACTCCAGCTTCGCTGGGGCATTGGCAGTCGCCGGTGCCGCAGCCACCGGCACAGAACTGGGTACGCTGGCATCCGAGGCCGCTGCTTTGGAAGCGTCAGGCGCAGCCGTGCTAACTGCGCTGGGCGGGCCGGGGAAAAATGTCGGCGCGTTGCCATTGTGAATCTGCCATTTGTCCCATAGCAGCACCATGGAAAAGCCAAAAATCACCCACAAAATAGTGCGGCGGATATCGTTCATGAGGGTTTCTTTTCAGAAGAAGGGGAAATCAGGCGGCTAAAAAGCCGGGGTTTGTCTTGTGGAACCGGGTCCAGCCCGCCGGCGCACCAGGGGTGGCAGCGCGCAAGACGGGCGATTGTCAGGTAGGTGCCGATGCCGGCACCATGGCTTTCTAAAGCCCCTAGCGCGTAGCGGGAGCAGGTCGGCTCAAAACGGCAGGCACTCCCCAACCAGGGGCTGAGCAGCAAACGATAGCCTTTGACCAGGCCGATGAGCAGGGTTTGCATCATGGACTGGCTGGCAGGGCTGTGTGGCCCGCCTGCCCGAACAGGCCAATGAGCTCTTGGCGCAGCGCGGCGCGCAAAGGGACCGAAGTAGCACTGGGGAACAGCTTGGTGTC
>CANNEW010000110.1 GCA_947503685.1 Comamonadaceae bacterium
CCCAAAATTTTCACCCATTTGCCCTCCTCCAGGTCTTTGTAATGCTCAAAGAAATGGGCGATGGTTTTCAAGCGCAGCGGGTTCAGGTCAGCAGGCTTTTGCCATTGGGTATAGACCGACAAGATTTTATCGATAGGCACCGCCAGTACCTTGCCATCCATACCGGCCTCATCTTCCATTTTGAGGATACCGATGGCGCGGCAAGTTACCACCACACCCGGGATTAAGGGCACCGGCGTAATGACCAGCACATCGACCGGATCGCCATCGCCGGAAATGGTCTTGGGCACGTAGCCGTAATTGGTCGGGTAGTGCATGGCGGTGCTCATGAAACGGTCCACAAAGATCGCTCCGGTTTCCTTGTTAACTTCGTATTTCACAGGGTCTGCGTTCATCGGGATTTCGATGATCACATTGAATTCTTTGGGTGCGTTTTTTCCGGGGGTGACTTTGTCAAGGGACATAAATAGCTCGTGAAGTGGAAATAAGTAAATACCGATACGTATCAGTATTAACCCTGATTTTACTGACTTGGCCCTTTCGAAGCCTGATAAAGCGCACTTTTGCAGCTACAGTTGCGCGGGTTGGCCAATCAGCTTCCCGACTATTGCAGTTCGAGAGCACGAGGAAGCAACGCAGCGGGAGTACCGCCAGCGTTACTCCTTTGTTCGCGAAACATGCTAGTTTGGAGATTTTTATGACAGGTAACTCAGCGCTGATTCTTGCGCTTGTCTGTGGTTTGATTGCCGTGATCTACGGTGTTTGGGCCCGCAGCTGGATTCTTTCCCAGGACGCCGGTAATGCCCGCATGCAAGAAATTGCAGCGGCCATTCAAACTGGCGCATCTGCCTATTTGGCGCGGCAATACAAAACCATTGCCATGGTCGGCGTGGTACTGGCTATCCTCATTGCTTGGTTCTTAGACCCCTTGAGCGCCGTCGGCTTTGTGCTCGGTGCGGTGCTCTCTGGCGCCTGCGGTTTTATCGGCATGAACGTGTCGGTGCGCGCCAATGTGCGCACCGCGCAGGCGGCCACGCGGGGCATTGGCCCGGCGCTGGATGTCGCCTTTCGCGGCGGCGCTATCACTGGCATGCTGGTGGTTGGCTTGGGCTTGCTGGGCGTGACAGGTTTTTACTGGTACCTCACCTCGGCAGGCGTTCCGGCAGACGGCAAGGCGCTGGCTGGCATGCTCAATCCGCTGATTGGCTTCGCCTTCGGCTCTTCGCTGATTTCTATCTTCGCCCGTTTGGGCGGCGGCATTTTCACCAAGGGCGCTGACGTAGGCGCTGACCTGGTCGGCAAAGTTGAGGCAGGCATTCCAGAAGACGACCCGCGCAACCCCGCCGTGATTGCCGACAACGTCGGTGACAACGTGGGCGATTGCGCCGGTATGGCCGCCGACTTGTTTGAAACCTATGCCGTAACCCTGATCGCGACCATGGTGCTAGGCGCCATGTTGGCAGGTAGCGCTGGCCCCAATATGGTGCTCTACCCGCTGGTTCTGGGCGGCGTCTCCATCGTGGCGTCCATTATTGGTTGCTTCTTTGTCAAAGCCAGCCCCGGCATGACTAACGTGATGCCCGCGCTGTACAAAGGCTTGGCGGTCGCCGGCATTCTTTCATTGGTGGCGTTTTACTTTGTCACCCAGTCACTGTTCCCGGCGCCGCTGGCATTGCCCGATGGCACAGCCTTGAGTGCCAGCGGCCTATTTGGCGCATGTGCCGTCGGCTTAATTCTGACTGGCGCGCTGGTCTGGGTTACCGAGTACTACACCGGGACGCAATACGCGCCTGTTCAGCATATCGCGCAAGCGTCGACCACCGGTCACGGCACCAACATCATTGCCGGCTTGGGCGTGTCCATGCGCTCCACCGCATGGCCAGTGCTCTTTGTGTGTGCTGCGATTTACAGCGCTTTTGACCTCGGTGGTCTGTATGGCATCGCCATTGCAGCTACCTCCATGCTGAGCATGGCTGGCATCGTGGTCGCTTTGGACGCCTATGGCCCGATCACCGACAACGCCGGCGGTATTGCCGAAATGGCTGAACTCCCAGCCAGCGTGCGCGACATCACCGACCCGCTGGATGCGGTGGGCAACACCACCAAGGCGGTGACCAAAGGCTATGCCATCGGTTCTGCCGGTTTGGCAGCGCTGGTCCTGTTTGCCGACTACACCCACAAGCTCGAGGGCTTGGGCGCCCACATTAAGTTTGACTTGAGCGACCCTAAAGTCATCATCGGACTGTTCATCGGCGGACTGATTCCTTACTTGTTTGGTGCTATGGCAATGGAGGCTGTGGGCCGCGCCGCCGGTGCCGTAGTGGTCGAAGTGCGTCGCCAGTTCAAGGAAATCAAAGGCATCATGGACGGTACCGGCAAGCCCGAGTACGACACTGCGGTAGACATGTTGACCACAGCGGCCATCAAGGAAATGATGATCCCCAGCCTGTTGCCCGTGGTAGCGCCGATCTTGGTTGGCTTGATCCTTGGACCAGCGGCTTTGGGAGGCCTGCTGATGGGTACCATCGTGACCGGTTTGTTCGTGGCTATTTCCATGTGTACCGGCGGCGGCGCTTGGGATAATGCCAAAAAATACATCGAAGACGGACACCATGGCGGTAAAGGCTCTGAAACCCATAAAGCCGCTGTCACAGGCGACACCGTGGGCGATCCTTACAAGGACACGGCCGGCCCCGCAATCAACCCCTTGATCAAGATCATCAACATCGTGGCATTGCTGATCGTGCCCGTAATGATGAAGATTCACGGCGGCTGATATAGGTAAGCGCATCTGCGCCTAGACCGGTCCCCTGCGGCCCGGCCCCATCCCGCAAGCCCTGCGCTTCGCGGGATTTTTTTGGTCCCTACTTTGCTTTAAGGTGCAATAATCGTCGCTCTGTACGGCCTATTCGTTGGAAGCTCAAGGCGTCGTGAAAATACTCATAGTGGATGACCATGCATTGGTGCGCGAAGGCCTGGGCCAAGTGCTGTCTGGCATGTATCCCAGGCTGCAGTTGCTGCATGCGGGAACAGGCGCCTCCGCGATTGACATGCTACTGCCGCATCGCGATATCGACCTGGTGCTGCTTGATTACCACCTGCCGGATATGAATGGCTTGGAGGTGCTGCGCCAGATGGGCCGCATTCAACCCGCACTAGTGGTGCTGATGATCTCGGGCAGTACCACGCTGCAATTGATTCAACTGGCGCTCAAAAACGGCGCTGCCGGTTTTGTGACCAAGACGGGCAACACCGACGACTTGCTCGAAGCCATTTCCCAGGTGCTCAATGGCGAGATTTATCTGCCGCAGGAGCTAACACCTTTAGCCGCTGCTGGCAAGGCGGCATTACCGCTGCCGCTGTCGCCCAAACAGGAAATGGTATTGCGCGGCTTAATGGAAGGCCATACCAACCGTGAAATCGCCACTGCATTAGAGGTTTCGGAGGAAACGATAAAAACCCATGTGAGTGCCATCCTGCGCTATTTTCATGCGGACAACCGTACACAGGCCGTGCGCGCCGCGTCCAACTACGCCTTCAACGCAAGCAATTGACCGGAGACAGGTCTAGTTTCGTGGCAAGCGACGCAACCATGCGCGCAACTGCGCGGCTTGCAAAGCTTGGCCCAAGACAGCCGTAGCGGCGGGCAGGTCGAGCACAAGTTCGGCGTTGCCAGGGTCAGCGTGAATCACGCAAGCCGGTATGTGACTTCCAATACCCGCACGCAAAGCCCGAATGTGCTGACCCGCCTGCAGCGGAGCATCCGCCTGCCAGGCGCAAACCACAGCTTGGGCTTGTAATGCGCTGGCAGCGCCCAAGGTCTGCACATCGACCAGCACACAACCCCAGCTGCGCAACCAGGCAGCGACCATCGCTGCGCGTTCATCGTCGGCATCGAACAAGGCCACACGCAATCCGTCCAGACCGAAGGTCTCCAGGGCCTTGGGTAGATCCGCACCATGCGCCTTGGTGCGGTCATCGGCCAGCGGCAAGGTGATGGAAAAACGGCTCCCGCGCCCCAATGCAGAACGCAACTGCACTTGGGTTCTCATCAGCTGGCAATGGTGGGAGGCGATGTGCAGGCCCAGGGAGGGGCGCGATGGCTCTTGCAGCGTTGCCACATTACGCTGGGCAAATGGCTCGAAAATCTTGGCATGGTCACGCTCGGCAATGCCAGGCCCGCTGTCGCTGACATCCAAACGCACTGCCGCCCCATCCTGCACCAGGCGGGCACTGAGCAAGACTGTACCTTGCGCGCAAAATCGCAGCGCGTTGTTACCCAAGGCCAGCAAGACGCGTTCGAGCAGCGCCGCATCTCCGAGTACCGAGCGCCCATTGGGACGCACGACCCAACGCAAACCTTTGGCCTGCGCCTGATCGGCCAGTTGCTCCCGCACCCGGAAAAAAAGCTTGTCCACCGACACCACCATCCTAGAGGCCTGCACCTCGCCGGCCTCTATCTGCGCCAGTTCCATCAGACCGGCAAGCAAGCGCGTCAAGTCTTGCATAGAGGATTGCAAATAGCCGTGCAAAGCCTCAGCGGATGCCTCAGGCGGCAAGCGCCGCAAACGCTCCAAAAACAACGCAAGAGCCTGGGCGGGCTGGCACAAGTCATGGGTGGCCGTCGCCCAAAAACTTGCGCGTTGCTGTAATAAATCCAATGGCTCCTCCTGCGCCGGCCCAGCGGGTCGCAGGCTCAGCAGCGCTTCCTTGGTGATTCGGCCCGGTTCGGGCGGCGCCTCACTCGGCTTATCGGTGGGCGCCTGAACCATTAAGCCGCTCACTGCGGGACTTGCTGCCATCGTGGAAGCCCCCGCTAGGGCAGTGCCATCCGGTTCTTGCCAAAGGCGCAGCCACCAGGCCCGCAGTCCGCGTGGCTTATCGCTAACGTCAGAGGGCGCGTTCATAGGCCGTAAAGCCGCGCACCGCGACGCCAAGCTGGCACGGCTGGAGCACTCAGCGCGTTCAGCGCGATTAGGGCAAGGTTAAGAAAGTAGGCCATGACAAACAACAATAGTACCAAGGCGGGGCTAAGGGCCTGAGCACACACTGCACAATAGCGGCATGAGTAATTCCCACCCGCCGCGCGTAATCCCGGTGTACGACCTGCGCCCAGGGGCACTTCCCATCCCCTCGTCTCCAGCAGGGATGGGCCGCGCGCCAGGGCTTGCGACTAGCGACATTCTGGGACGCCCCTTGCGAGACTTGCGCATCAGCGTCACCGACCGGTGTAATTTTCGCTGCAGCTATTGCATGCCCAAGGAAGTGTTTGACAAGGACTACCAGTACCTACCCCAGTCAGCCTTGCTGTCCTTTGAAGAAATTGTGCAAGTGGCGCGGGAGTTTGTTGGCTTGGGGGTGCAAAAAATCCGCCTTACGGGGGGTGAGCCCTTGCTGCGCAAAAACCTGGAATTGCTGATAGCCCAACTCGGCGCTCTGCGCACCCTCGAAGGCCAAGCACTGGACATGACGCTGACCACCAACGGCGCCCTCCTAGCCCGCAAAGCACAGGCATTACGTGATGCCGGCTTGCAACGCGTTACCGTCAGTCTGGATGGACTGGACGACCGCATATTCCGCCAAATGAACGATGTGGACTTCCCGGTGTCCGAAGTACTTAAGGGCATTGAAGCGGCGCAGGCTGCAGGGTTGGGACCTATCAAGGTCAATATGGTGGTCAAGCGTGGCACCAATGACCATGAAATTCTTCCCATGGCCAGGCATTTCCGAGGGACCGGAATTGTTTTGCGCTTTATCGAATACATGGATGTCGGTGCCACCAACGGCTGGCGCATGGATGAAGTGTTGCCTTCGGCCCAGGTCATAGCGCGCTTGCAAACTGAATTTGCGATGCTACCGCTGGAGGCCTCTGCAACGGGCGAGACAGCGCAACGCTGGGCTTACGCCGACGCGCAGGGCCGAGCGGATGCAAATGCGGGAGAAATAGGCGTCATCAGCAGTGTGACCCAAGCCTTTTGCAGCGACTGCAACCGCGCACGTTTATCTACGGAAGGCCAGTTGTATTTGTGTCTGTTCGGCAGCCAGGGCTACGACTTGCGCAGCCTGCTGCGCGCAGGCGCGAATGCGCAGGAACTGGCTTCAGCCATAGGCGCGATATGGGAGCAGCGCGATGACCGTTACTCGATGTTGCGCGCCTCGCTGCCCCCACAGCCCGCGGCAGCGCCCGGGCGGCGGGTGGAAATGAGTTATATCGGTGGGTAAGGTGGGTAGCTGTTTATGAAATCGCTGGCAGAAATAGCCGACGCATTGCTGGGTTATGACCCCGATGCATTGGCGGCATCGTCCGTCAATGCATTCCTGGCCGATATGGTGCCCCTAGCCACACAGACCGAAGCCCTGCCCCTGATGCGCGCATTGGGACGGGTGTTGGCCCAGGACATCGTCAGCCCGATTGATGTACCGCCCCACGACAACTCCGCCATGGACGGCTACGCTTTCGATGGCAGTGCCTTGTCGGCAAACAAGCCTTTGCAATTGCAAATTGCAGGCAGTGCGCTGGCGGGCAAGCCATTTTCCGGGCAAATTGGCGCGGGCCAATGCCTGCACATCATGACAGGGGCCATTCTCCCGCCCGGTCTGGACACCGTGGTGCCCCAAGAACTCGTGAAGGTGCATAAGAACTGCATCGAGATTGCGCAGGGCATTTTGCAGCCGGGTGACAACCGGCGCTTGCGTGGCGAGGATGTGTGGTGTGGCAGCGTTGCGCTAGCCAAGGGCTCGGTCTTAGGGCCCGCCGGCTTGGGCCTGCTCGCTAGCCTAGGTTTGCCTACGGTAGCCGTATTTCGCAAGCTTCGCGTGGCTTATTTCTCCACCGGCGATGAAATTTTGAGCCTGGGCGACAGCCCCCGTGAAGGCGCCGTGTTTGACAGCAACCGCTATACCGTATGGGGCATGTTGCAGCGCATGGGCATTGAATGCATAGACCTGGGTGTGGTCCGCGATGACCCGGATTTACTGGAACGCGCGTTTCTCAAAGCTGCGGCGCAAGCAGACGCGATTGTGACCAGTGGCGGCGTAAGCGTGGGCGAGGCGGACCACACCAAAGCCATGATGCGGCAACTAGCGCACAGCGATACCCCGGGCGAAGGCGGCGTGGCCTTTTGGCGCATTGCCATGCGACCGGGCCGCCCTATGGCGGTGGGTCGCATCGGCCGCGTTCCCTTGTTTGGCCTGCCGGGCAACCCGGTAGCGGTGATGGTGACGTTTTTAGCCTTCGTGCGCCCAGCCCTTTGGCAAATGATGGGCGCCAGCCCAGAAGACCCGCAGGTGCAGTGCCCGATGCTGCAAGCGCGCAGCAGCGAAGCGATTCGAAAAAAACCGGGGCGCACCGAATACCAGCGCGCGATCGTCTCGCGCGGCGCCGACGGCTCGCTGCAGGTCCGCACTACCGGTCAGCAAGGCTCAGGCGTGCTGAGTTCTATGGTGCAGGCCAATGGACTGATGGTCTTGCCCCATGGACAGGGCAATATCGCCGAGGGCGACGTCGTCGAAGTCATGATGTTCGCTGGCGTGCTCTGAACTAGCGGCTGAGCTGTTCCACCCCGAGGTTGGCCAGGGCGTCGGCGCGCTCATTGCCGGGGTCGCCGGCGTGGCCCTTGACCCACTGCCACTCGATGCGGTGTTCGCTTTGGTGTACCAAGGCATCCAGTCTTTGCCACAAATCCACGTTCTTGACGGGTTGCTTGGCCGCCGTACGCCAGCCCTTGGCTTTCCAGCCATGCAGCCATTCGGTCATCCCTTTGAGCACATACTGGCTGTCCACAAACAAGATCACATGGCAAGGGCGCTTCAGTGCTGACAGTGCCTCGATCACCGCCATCATCTCCATGCGGTTATTGGTGGTCTCAAGCTCGCCGCCACAAAGTTCTTTTTCTGCGCCATCGGCAGCACGCAAAAGTGCACCCCAACCGCCCGGCCCCGGATTGCCTTTGCACGCGCCGTCGGTGTAAATCACGATCTTATTCAATGCTGTCGCTCCTTAAGCAGCGCATCCTGGTTGCTCTGGCCCGCCGGCACCTGGTGTGGCACACGCCCACGGGTGGTCTTCCACACCGAACCGAGCAAACGCACGCCACGCACGCGCTTGACCCCCACCACCAAATAACCGGCACCACAAATCGGCCACCATC
>CANNEW010000111.1 GCA_947503685.1 Comamonadaceae bacterium
AGCCCCGGCGACAAACTGATGGCCGAGGCGGCAGATGCAAGTAAGAGCTGCCGGCGTGTGATGCTGTGGTGTTTTATGATATCCATGGAGTCTTCCAAATTTTGGGCGGTATGCTAACTGGCTAGTGGCGTGCTCGGGCCACGCGGACACCTATTTTCCTGCGTTCGGGAAAAACAACTGCTGCCCATCAATCCGGTAGCTGGCAATCACGGTCTGGCCGGCGGGCGACAGCACCCAATCTACAAATTTTTGTGCATCCTGCGCTTTGACATGCGGATGCTTGGCCGGATTCACGGCTAGCACGCCGTATTGGTTGAACAAGCGCTGGTCGCCCTGCACCAGCACTTGTAAATCGGCGCGGTTCTTAAAGCTCAACCAGGTACCACGGTCCGTCAGCACGTAGGCGCCGGTAGCCGCAGCCATATTGAGCGCCTGGCCCATGCCGCAGCCGCACTCGCGGTAGCCGCTGCCTTTAGCCTCTGTGGCGGGCGTCATTTTCCAAAAGCGCAGTTCGGCGGCATGGGTACCGCTTTTGTCGCCACGCGAGACAAAGGCAGTGTTGCTGGCGGCGATTTTGGACAGGGCTTGCACGATGTCGGCGCCTTTGGTTTGCACAGGGTCGGTAGCGGGCCCGACCAACACAAAATCGTTGTACATGACCGCAAAGCGTTTGCGTGCAAAGCCTTCGGCGACAAATTTCTCTTCCGCTACCTGGTCATGCACGAACAAAAGGTCGGCATCACCGCGTCGGCCCATGTCGATGGCCTGGCCGGTGCCTAAAGCCACGACCTTGACCTCGACGCCCGTCGCTTTGTTAAAGGCCGGCAACAGGTGCCCAAACAAGCCAGATTGCTCGGTAGAGGTGGTGGAAGCCATCACGATAGGGGTCTGGGCCAGCGTCGCCGCGAGCGGCATGCACAAAGCCATAGCCACCAGGGGCGCCCGTAAAAAACGTTTCACAAGTGTTCTCCTTTTACAAACCAATAGGCCGAGGGACATTGCGCCTGCAAGCGCTCGGAATCAAAAAAATCTTCGACGGGCAGATCGGCCAGCAAGTGCCCGCGCTCCAGATACAGCACCCGCGTGGCCAGCCGTTTGACCTGGCCCAGGTTGTGGCTGGCAAATACCAAGCTGGCCTGTGGGCGGGACTGGGAAAACGCCTGCAGCAGACTCTCCACCTCGGCCTTGGCATGCGGGTCCAGGCTGGCGGTGGGTTCGTCTAGCAGCAACATTTGCGGCTCCAAGGCCCAGGCCTGCGCCATGGCCACGCGTTGCTGCTGCCCGCCGGACAAAGTGTGTGCTTTGCGCGCAGCCAGTTCCTGCAGTTCAAATTGCTGCAAGGTCGCGCTGGCGCGCTGGCGGGCCTGCTGCCAAGGCGTACCGCGCAGCCACAGGCCCAGCGCCAATTGGCTATCCACCCGCATGCGCAGCATATGGGGCCGCTGAAACAACATGGCCTGGCGCAAACCTTTTTGCGCATCCACCCGGCCCGCGCCTGGGTGCAGCAAGCCATGCAGCAAGCGCAGCAAGGTACTTTTACCCGCGCCGTTGGCGCCTACCAAGGCAAGCCGCTCACCCGATGCGATGGAAAAGCTTATGCCTTCCAAAGCAGCCACGGTATTTGCGCGCCAGCGCCTGAGGCTGCCACCATCCGGCCCGAACTGCACACCGGCTTGCACGACCTGCACTTGTGCGTTCACAACACCACCGCCCCCGAGGTGCCCATGCGCAAGCCGCCGCCCTGCCCCCAGCGCTGCAATAGCGCTACCAGCGCATTGAGCAACAGCACCACCATCAGCAGGGCAAAGCCCAGCGCCAGGGCCAGAGGCAAGTCGCCTTTAGACGTCTCCAGGGCGATGGCGGTCGTCATCACCCGGGTAAAGCCTTCAATATTGCCACCCACCACCATCACCGCGCCGACTTCGGAAATCGCACGGCCAAAGGCCGCCAGCAGCACCACCAGCAAAGCATGGCGCTCGTCCCAGGCCAACAAGCTGCTGCGCATCCAGCGCCCCGCGCCCAGCGATTGCAGTTGCTCTCCGTGCGACTGCTCGGCGTCTTGCACCACCTGGCGCGTCAAGGCGGTGGCTACCGGCAGCACCAACACCGCCTGCGCCAGCACCATGGCTTTAAAGCTAAACAGCCAGCCCAGATACCCCAAGGGGCCGGAGCGCGACAGCAGCAAATACACCACCAAACCGACCACCACCGAGGGCACGGCCAGCGCGGTGTTGAGCAGCGTGAGCACCAGGCCCCGCCCTGCAAACCGGGCCACGCCCAGCCAGGCGCCCAGCACCAGTCCCAGGCCGCAAGCCAGCAGGCAGGCGCAAGCACTCACTGCCAAAGAGCGGCCCACAATAGCGAAAAACAAGGGATCCAGCGAAACCAGCAGCTGCAAGGCCAAAAGCGCACTGTCGGAAAAAGATTGCATAACTGCGTTATCGTAGGGCGTTGACCAATACCTTGCGATATGTAACACCGTGCATAGGCTAGCCTTTCATTACACCCTGAGCCGCAATGCGCAAACCAGGCCCGTGCGCAATGCGCTGATCGAACTGCTGCAAGCGGTGGCCAGCCAAGGCTCCATCAGCGCAGCAGCCCGCGCCCTGGGCCTGTCTTACCGGCATGTCTGGGGTGAACTCAAGCGCTGGGAAAACGAATTGGGCAATGAATTGCTGCAGTGGGACAAGGGCAAATCGGCACGTCTGAGCGCGTTCGGGGAGAAGCTGATGTGGGCCGAGCGGCAGGCGCAGGCCCGCCTTGCACCGCAGATAGAAGCCTTGCGGGCCGACCTAGAGACCGCATTTGCAGTCGCTTTTGATGCGCACGCACAGGTGCTGACGCTTTATGCCAGCCATGATGACGGCCTGGCCTTGCTGCGCGAACAGGCGCTGGCGATCGGGCAGGACCTTGGGGAGCGACTGCATCTGGACATCCGGTTTTGCGGCAGTGTCGATGCGATTCGCGCGCTCAACGAGGGGCGTTGCACCCTGGCCGGTTTTCACACCATTCAAAGCCCCGCGCCAGGCTCACTGACCGAGCGCACGTACAAACCCCTGTTGCAGCCGGGCCAGCACAAAATTATCGGCTTTGCCACCCGTATGCAAGGCTTGATGCTGGCCCCCGGCAATCCACTGGGTATTTCCCGCCTGGCCGATGTGCAGCAAGCCAGCGTGCGTTACGTCAACCGTGCTTTAGGCACCGGCACCCGCGTGGTCTTCGACCAATTGCTCCAACAAGCAGGCCTAGCGGGCGACTCTATCCATGGCTATCAGCGTACCGAACCGAGCCACAGCGCCGTGGCACAAGCTATCGCCTCAGGCAGTGCCGATGCCGGGCTGGGCATTGCTGCCGCCGCAAGCGCCCAAGGTTTGCATTTTTTGCCCCTGGTGCAAGAAAGTTACCACCTGGTTTGCCTGAAGTCCGCCTTGGAAGAGCCGGCCTTGCAAAGCCTGCGCCAACTCTTGCAAAGCAACGCATGGACCGACTCGCTAGCGCAGCTCAGCGGCTACACCCCCGAACTAAGCGGTCAGGTGCGCGCCTTGCGCAAGGTCTTGCCGTGGTGGGACTTTGCCCGCGCCAAGCGCAAACCCGCACCCAAGGGCGCGACGATCAGCAAATCCGCGCAACCAAAGCCAGCAAGCGCCTAGCGCTTGCGCATTCAGACTGCCGCTTTACGCAAGGTTTCGACTACCGGGCGACTCAGCACTTCGCGCAATCCCCACCAACCGGCCATCAAGGCCAGCACCGCGCCGGCCAATGCGCCCAGCACAGGCACCCACAAAGAGACCGTCCAGGAAAACTCAAACACATAGCGCGCCAAAGCCCAACCCAGGACGCTTGCCACCACAGAGGCCAGAAAACCGGCCAACAAGCCAACGCCCGCCAGCTCCAGCCTTTGCACCTGCCGCAACAAACTGTTTTGCGCGCCCACCGCGCGCATGATGGCGAACTCGCGCGCGCGTTCTTCACGCGTAGCGCTTACCGCTGCAAACAAAACCACCAGGCCGGCAGCCAAAGTAAAGCCAAACAAAAACTCTACCGCGCGTATCACCTGGTCCAGCACGCGCTGCACCTGGTTGATCGTGGCGCTCATATCCACGTTGGTGACATTGGGAAAGCGGCGTACCAGCGCATTGTCAAAACCGGCCTGCCCAGGCGCTTTGAAAGAGCCCATAAAGGTGGCGGGCACACCTTCCAAGGCGCTCACCGGATAGAGCGCATAAAAATTGGCTCGCATCGAGCCCCAATCCACTTTGCGCAGCGAGGTAATTTTGGAGTCCACGGTGACCCCGGCCATATCAAAGCGCAAGGTGTCACCCACTTGCAGACCGAGCGTGGTGGCAATACCCTCTTCCATGCTGATGGCACCGACCTCTTCGGGCGTCCATTGGCCGCCCACAATCAGATTGTTGTCCGGTTGCTTGGCGCTGTAGCTGATGTTGAATTCGCGGTCCACCAGTCGCTTGGCGAAGTCTTCGGTATAGGTCTCGGACGATACGTTAGTACCGTTTACAGCAACCAAGCGGCCACGGATCATGGGGTACCAGTCAAACTTTTTTACACCGGCGTCTTGCAGGCTTTGCACGAAAGCTGCGGACTGCTCGGGGCTGACATTGATCACAAAACGGTTAGGTGCATCGGGCGGTGTAGCTTTGCGCCAACTGGCGATCAAATCGGTGCGCAGCAGCACCAGCAGCACCAGTGCCAGCAAGCCCACCGACAAGGCACTGACCTGCACCACGGTAAAAGCGGGCCGCGCCGCTATCTGTCTGGTGGCTAGCACGAGCGCACGCGGCGCACTGCTTTCGTTCACGCTAGCGCGCAAAAGCTTGATGGCCAGCCAGCTCAGCAGCGCAAACACCAGCACCGCACCGGCAAAACCGGCAACCGCAATCAAGCCTAGCTTCAAATCGCTGCTCACAACCAATAGCAAGGCGGCAAAACCGCTCACCCCCAGGGCCAGCACGCCGAGCGATGCGGGGCGCAAATTGCCCACGTCGCGCCGGATCACACGCAAAGGCGGCACCTGCGCCAATTGCAATACCGGCGGCAAGCCAAAAGCAAACAAAAGCGTTAAACCCATGCCCAGGCCCAGCGCAGCCGGGGCCAGACTGGCCTGGGGCAGTTGCGCGTCCACCAAACCGGCCAGAAGCAGCACAAACAAATAATGCACGCCAAAACCAATACACACACCTAGCGCGCTGGCAAACAAGCCCACCAGCGCAAACTCCCAGGCATAGGCCCCGGCAATCGTGCGCTGGCTTTGGCCCAACACGCGCAGCATGGCGCAGTCGTCCAGATGCTTGGCAGCAAACGAGCGCGCCGCCAGCGCCACCGCCACCGCGCTGAGCAAAGCGGCGAGCAAAGCCACCAGGGAAAGAAATTTCTCCGCACGGCCCAGGGTCTGCCCCATTTCGGGGCGGCCGGTTTGGGTGGACTCGATGCGCACACCGCGCAATGGTTCCGGATTGGCTGCGCTCTTATCCTGTTCACCGGCAGACGTCCCGGTGCTATTGGCCTTATCGCTGGCAGGTGCAGCGACCGGGGCAATGGTCTCGGGCTCCACCGCGTGACCGACTTTGATGCGCTGGTTGGCAGCATCCACAAAACGCTTGATTTGCGCATCCTCACCCGCAACCGCCAAACGGTAATTGATGCGGCTAGCAGGCTGCACCAGGGCGGTGGAAGCCAGGTCTTGGCTGTTGAGCATGACACGCGGCGAAAAATTCATAAAGCCCGCGCCCCGATCCGGCTCGATCACGATGATGGCCTGTACCTGCAAGCTGCGTTCACCCAAAAGCAGGCTGTCCCCTACGCCAATGCCCAGCGCATCGAGCAATTGCGCATCCACCCAGACCGACCCTGGCGAAGGTATGCCGCGTGCGGGCCGCTCCGGCGCACCGGGCGCGTCCGCAATGCGCAAGGTGCCACGCAAGGGGTAACCCGGCTCCACCGATTTCAAGGCCACCAACTTGCTGTTACCGCCTTGTTCTTGGGTGCTGCGGGCCATAGTGGGAAAGCCTTGGGTATTGACTATCGCCAGGCCCAAGGTGCGGGCTTGTTCTGCAAAGAAAGCGGGAGCCGGTCGGTCGCTGGCAATCACGGCGTCACCACCGAGCAGCTGGCGCGCGTCGCGCTGCAAACCGGCTTGCAAACGGTCCGCAAAAAACCCCACCGCGGTGAGGGCAGCCACCGCCAGTGTGACCGCCACCACCAGCAAGCGCAATTCGCCCGACCGCACATCGCGCCACAAAGTGCGCCAGCCCAAGGACCACATCGATTGCCTCATGTCGCTGCTTTCAAAAGCCGGGGCAAGGGCTGCCCGGTCAGCCAAGCCTGCAGGCATTGCAGCACGCCATCGGCAAAGGTTTGGTACACCGGCTCCACCACAAAACCCAGGTGCGGTGTGAGCAAAAGACGCGGGCAGTCGCGCAAGGCACTGTCCGCAGGCAGGGGCTCAGTATCAAACACATCCAGCGCCGCCATGCCAATGCGGCCAACGCGCAAAGCATGTACCAAGGCGCTGGTGTCTATCAAGGCAGCGCGCGAGGTATTGACCAGCAGGCTGTCGGGCCGCATCTGCGCAAGGCGTTCGGCATTGATCAGATGACGGGTGGTAGCCGAGGGCACCAGATGCAGGCTCAGCACTTTGGCACGCGAAAGCAATTCATCCAAGGACACGGCTTGTACGCCATGTGTAGCGGCGCGCTCGGACGTCATATTCGGGCTCCAGGTCAGCACCTGCATGCCCAAAGCCTTGCCGACCAAAGCCACGCGTTTGCCGATTTCGCCCAAGCCGACCAAGCCCAGTACTTCGCCGTGCAGCACGCCGGGCAAGACTTGCGGCGCGGCTGCGCGCCATTGGCCTTGTGCCAGTAAGGCGCTGTACTGGGCCAATTGGCGCATGGCCGCCAATATCAGTGCCCAAGTCAGTTCGCAGGTACTGTCTTTGGAAGGGCCCCATTCGGTATGGCTTACCGGTATGCCGCGTGCCGCCAGGGCCGCTGCATCCAGCGTGGTATTGCGCGAGCCGGTAAACACCAGGTAGCGCAGGCGCGGCAGTTGCGCAATGGTCGCCGCGTCCAAGGGGATGCGGTCGCGCAACAGGACCAGCACGTCGGCCTCTTGCAGGGCTGACAACAAGGCCGCGCCTTGCAATGGCTGGTGATGCACGGTTACCCAGGCGGCCTGGTCGATGGCTTGCCAATCGGCCAAGCGGCGCAGCGCTTGCTCGGCATCGCCCAGCACCACAATATGCGGTTTGTCCATGGCAGTAAGCACCGAGTTAAGAGTGCGCCAAGGCGACCAGTGCCTGCACACCTGGCGCATCGCCCAGAGCCCAAGCGGACTTGATCAAGTTCGCAGTTTGCGCTGTGCCAATCACTGCGTCAGACAGGCCATGGAATTTCGCCTCCAACTGCGCATCGGTCATCGGGTTTTGCAAAGAGCCGATCGCGCGCTCCACGCGCACATGGACGCGGCTGCCATCTTGCAATACCGCAGTGATGTCGGCCGCAGCTTCATCAATGCGGTCATCGACAGTGGCAACTACTTTGCGGCGCAAGGCCACCATGTCGGCACGGGTGACCACGGCATCCGAAAACTCGTCCTCGCCCGCGCAGCCAAAAGTCAAACCGGCAGCGCAGCCGTGGTAAATGCTGAACTTGGCTTGCAGACCATCGGCCGGTTCTTTCTTGCCGCACAGTTCCAGCACCAAGGAATGCACTTTGATTTCTAAGGAGGAAATTTGCGCCGGACGCACACCTTGCGCGCGCAATTGCGCACAGCCGTCTATGCCCGGGTGTACCACAATGCCGCAAGCAAAGGGCTTGAAGGTGTTAAACGCAATTTCAAAGCGCTGGCCCAACTCGCCGGTGATCTCAGACCAATCGTTTTTGGTGGAGATGGTTTGCATCATGCCGCGCGGCGCTTCCAGGGCGCGCGGGCTGGCGGTAAAACCTTGCTGGGCCAGCAGGGCCGACATCAGCCCGGCACGCGCCGCCCCGCCCGGATGAAATGGCTTGGTCATGCTGCCAAACTGCTCGCGCATGCCAATGGGCTGCGAAGCGGCAATGCCCAGGGCCATTTGGGTTTGGTCCACACCCAGGCCCAGCAAACGCGCACACGCTG
>CANNEW010000112.1 GCA_947503685.1 Comamonadaceae bacterium
GGCCGGCATGTTCACGCAAGGGGTGGAAATGGATTTTCGGAAAGCGCTCTTGCGCCAGCCGCACGTCATAAGGGCTGGTGCACAAAAAGGCCAGGGTATCGGCTGCGTCCTTGGCTATGCGCTGCGGGTAGGCATTCACAAACTCGCGCAGCTCGGCCGGGCTGTCGGCGCTGATCCAGCGCGCGCCGGTGTACTGGCTGCCTTCTAAGCGAATGTCAGCGTCGTACTCGCCCTTGAGGCGGTGTTGCACTACCTCAAACTGCAATTGCCCAACCGCGCCGAGCAGCATATTGCCGCCCATCTCGGGCTTAAAAACTTGGATGGCGCCTTCTTCGCCCAATTGCGCTAGGCCTTGCTGCAATTGCTTGGTGCGCAGCGGGTTTTTCAGCACTACGGTCATAAACATTTCGGGCGCAAAAAACGGCAGGCCGGTGTATTGCAGGTTGATCGAGCCGTCGGTAATCGTGTCGCCCAATTGCACACCGCCGTGGGTGGTAAAGCCTACGATGTCGCCGGCATAAGCCTCTTCCACCGCCTCGCGGCGCTGGCTCATGAAGGTGACCACGCTGGTGGGGCGCAGCTCTTTGGCGGTGCGCATGACCTTGAGCTTCATGCCTGGCGTGTACTTACCCGAAGCCATGCGCACAAAGGCGATACGGTCGCGGTGGTTGGCATCCATATTGGCCTGCACCTTAAACACCACGCCGCTAAAGGCCCTGTCCTCGGGCTGCACTTCCTGCACCACCGGCTGGCGGTTGACCTGCACCGTGCTGGTACGGCTTTGCGGCGAGGGCGCCAGGTCTACTAAAGCGTCCAGTACTTCCATCACGCCGAAATTGTTCACGCCCGAACCAAAAAACACCGGTGTTTGCTTGCCTGCCAAAAACGCCGCATGGTCCCAGGCGGGGGATGCGCCGGTGGCCAGCTCCATGCTTTCGACGGCGCTGGTCCATTCGCTGCCAAAGCGTTGTTGCAAGGCCTCGGGATGCGACAGGGCAATAGCGTCAAAGTCTTGCGGCAGGCGTTCACTACCGCTTTCAAACACCGTCATGGTGTCGGTGCGTAAATTGATGATGCCGCCAAACAATTTGCCTTGGCCCACCGGCCAGGTCATGGGCACGCAAGGCATGCCTAGCTCGCGCTCGATTTCGTCCAGAATATCCAAAGGCTCGCGTACTTCGCGGTCCATTTTGTTGACGAAGGTGATGATGGGTGTATCGCGCTGGCGGCAGACTTCGATCAGGCGCCGGGTTTGCGCCTCCACACCATTGGCTGCGTCAATCACCATCAACGCCGCATCCACGGCGGTGAGCACGCGGTAGGTATCTTCCGAAAAGTCTTTGTGGCCTGGCGTGTCCAAGAGGTTGATCACATGGTCGCGGTACACCATTTGCATCACCGAGGATGCTACCGAGATGCCGCGCTGCTTTTCAATCTCCATCCAATCCGATGTCGCATGACGCGAGGCCTTGCGCGCCTTGACCGAACCGGCAATCTGAATCGCGCCGGAAAACAGCAAGAGTTTTTCGGTCAAGGTGGTTTTACCGGCGTCGGGGTGGGAAATGATCGCAAAGGTGCGACGGCGGCGGGTTTCGGAGGCGAAGGACAAAGCGGGAGGGTTCCAATGAGGCGGCGCTGAGCGTGCGCGAAAAGTGGGATTTTAGAGGGGCTGGTGCGTCGGCCTATGCGCCAGGTATTCTTGTCAAACTGAAAGAAAACCCATCTGCCAAAAGTAAGCCTCTGTTCGATCCTCCCAGCCGTCGTCAGCTTTTGCGTTTAACGGCGGCTTTTTACGCGGTGCCACAGTTGCCATCCCCAGTTCGCTGCTTCCGTCAGTACAGCACCCACCAGTAGCAACATGCCCGATGCCTGCAAGGCAAATAATTCATGCAATTGCCCATCAAGGCCGACATGTGAGCCCATGCGCTCAAAAGCTGCCAGGCAGCACAAGCCTACTAAGCCGCACACAAGGGCCACACGCCGAGATTTCGTCATAGTTTGATAAACAGTGATTGGGAAAAAATGCAGAAACGCGTGGCGCTGGATTAGCCAATCAGCGCCTCTATCGATACTTGAAAACGCTGTGCCAGAGCCCGCGCCTGGCGCAAATTAAGCCCACGCTTTCCGGCAAGCACCGCAGACACAACACTCTGCGCCCCTACTTTTGGCAAGTCGCACTGGCGCAGGCCATGTTGCCCCATTAAAAATGGCAGCCTGCTTTGCGGCGTGCCTGCATCAGGCCAAGGGTGCATCCTGTCTTCATACTTCCGGATGCGCAGCGCCACTAAGTTCACCAAGACAAAAATGGGGTGGTCATCGTCAGCCCCAAACTGCTCAAAGCACTCGTCAACAAAACGCAGCATCTCGTTGTGATGGGCCGCATCCCGAATGGGCGAACCCAGGCCCAAAGCATCATGGACTTCGTCCCACGGGGCCAAAATATCAGAAATGTTCATTTCCATGCCAAAGCATTGCCAGAATATTGACGCGCCGTAGGCGTGACGGTTGATGGTGCGCTGCTTGCCGTTCCATCGTTTACAAAAAGCGTTACGACGTGGTCGCTGGCAACATCATTCTTGAATGTAGGACCCGAAGTGGTGGTGCTTGACATTGACGCCATGCTACCTGTGGGTTTTGATGTCATGGTCCAAAGATAGGTGGTGGGCGACTTGGAATTGGTCTGAAGGAGTGTCAATCAGACGTTGGCATGAAAGTCCTTACCGTCAGAACATCGCTAAACTTGCCCGATGCATCCCTCCATAGCCCAACACCGTGCCGGTATTTCGGCGATTTGTCAGCGTTACCAAATACGCCGACTGGAGTTGTTCGGCTCTGCCGCCCGTGACTACGACTTTGATGCCGAGCATAGCGACGCTGACTTTTTAGTGGAGTTCTCACCCGAGGCCCCCGCAGATTTGAACCGTTTTTTCGGCATCAAGTCGGAGCTAGAAAGCCTGCTGGGTCGGGGCGTCGATCTGGTGGAGCCCGGCGCCGTGCGCAACCCTTTTGTGTTGGCTAGCATCAACCAGCACCGCGAAGCGATTTATGCAGCGTGACCCTCGCGCATTTTTGTGGGATGTGCGTGAAGCTGCCTTAGCCATTCAATCATTCACACAGGGCATGGACGCCATGGCCTATGAAAACAATGAACTTGTACAAGCGGCTGTTGAGCGCAAGTTTGAAGTAATTGGGGAAGCCCTGAACCAACTCTCGAAGTTGGATGCCTCCATGGCAGCGCAACTACCGGACTTGCCGCATATTGTCGCATTTCGCAATCAGCTGATTCACGGTTACGCCACCGTCAATCCACGCACTGTCTGGGGTATCTCACGAAAATCTCTTCCTAACTTGATCACCGCGGTTCAAGGTTTGCTGGACCGTAGCTACCCATAAACAGCCTTTCTGGACCTACCGCGCCATCCCGTATGGCTGCCAGCTCGCAGCTCGCTCAGTTGGCATAGTCGTTGCTTGGGTTTGGGGTGATGTGTCGCTTTTGGCATTTGGAGCCGCGTCGCGCTTGCGGTCAGTTGCAACTTGGCGCGGGTCGATAAAACGACTGCTCATTGGGTAAGCGGAATCTCTTTTTGAGTCATGTGGTGCCTGGGCCTCAAGTAGGGCGACGGATATGTCGATATACAGACATACGGGACTCGGTATGGGCTTATTTTTGGAAATTGTTGCGATGAAGCGTGTTTGCTGGCTGGCCATGTGCTTGTTGTTGAGCTCCTGCGGTGGCGGCGGCGCGGGTGCGCTTGTCGATAACTTGCTGGCGGCCCTGAGTCCTACAGGAGATTCTCTGCGCGGCACGGCGGCGGTGGGCTTGGCACTGGCCGACTCGGAGGTGAAAGTGCGCTGTCACAGTACCAACCGCTTGCGCTATTCCATCACCATCAGCGCTGCCAATGCGGCCCTGGTGACGGTGCTGGACACCACGAAATTTTCCGATGCCCAGATTTTTGATGGCCAGGTGGTCATGTTGGAGAGTACGGGCAAGTTGCCACCACCGCTCAACGGCTACCAAAACTACTTTATCGTCAACACGGTAAAGCCAGGCAACAGTGCCGCGCAATTCAATTTGTCCGACTCGCCCAGCGGAGTGCCCATCCTGAGCACCAATGGCGCCAAGCAAGAAGGCAGCCACACCCTAGTGCCGAGCAGCATTATTGAAAGAACGGTGAAAACCGATGCCAAGGGCACTTTTGAGATCGACGCCTTGGGCGACTTCAAGGCGCTCGCGCCTTGTGTCCTGCAAATTTCGCCCAAAGACGGCGCCAAACTGCACTCCATCGCTTTGTCCCTGTTTGGTGTGGCCAATATCACGCCTTTGACCGACGCCTTGCTGGCCACACTCGTCGAGGTCAGTGATTTGACGAGCTACTTCAGGACCTTTAATGAAGCCGATGCCTCTGCGCTTAGTCGGCTTGCCACCACCAACAATATTCAGGTGGCCTGGGAAAAAATCAAAACCGGCTTGATTGCCAATGGTTTTGATGTAAGTGCTATTCAGAGTGAGCCTATGACCCAGCCCTTGTATGCGGCTTACAACTGTGGTGGCGAGGTGGAAATCACCTTGGACGATCCGGCAGTATTCAAGTTCACCGGGGTGGGTATAACGAGCAATGACCTGGAGGTAAGCTTAAAAACCTCGGGTGCGCTGCCCCAGGCGCTGAGCGAGACCAAGACCTACTACGTTGTGGGGGCGAACGCTAAAGGTAGTGAATTCAAGCTGTCAGAGGTCAAAGGCGGTACGCCTGTGAGTACCAAAGACAATGCCCAGAGCGGAGTGCAATTAGCCTATGTGGGCAATAAGCTGTGTACCAATGTCGGCAATGCATATGACAAATTGCTGGACAACATCAAAGTCATGGATACCGACGCGCTGGTGTACGCGAGCTTGTTGGCCGGCAAAGAAAAACTCATTACGCTGGTGAAGCTGGACAGCAATGGCGTCGCCCTGAAAAACCAGTTCGCGAAATGGCAAGACAACGGCAGCGAACAGGCGGGCACGCAGTGGGACTGTGTCCATGACACCGCTAACCGCGTTTATTGGGAAGTCAAGCGCAATGACCCCAACCATCAGCGCCATAAAGGGCATAAATACACCTGGTTTGACAGCAGCACCACGGCGGTAGAGACGACGGATGCGGCCACCAAAAAAACCAGCACCAGCTTATTCAAATTAAACGGCGGCTCCGATGGAGTCGAATTCAACACCACGTGCAAAGGCGTGGGTGATCCCGGCAAATGCAATACCGAGGCTTACGCCAAATCGGTGAACAACAATAAGCTGTGTGGTTTTGATACGTGGGTGGTTCCCAGCGTCGATGAATTGCAAAAATTTCCCTTGAACTACGCCGCCTCAGTATCGGCCAACACCGATTACTTTCCCGACGTGGAATCCGAGCCGATAGCCAGTACGGCGTTTTGGACGCGAACCCCCAGCGCTAACAACCCACTTGGCACTTACGCCTGGAACTTTAACTTTGGTAGCGGCAAGGTGGCCGATGGCCTGAAGTCCAGCGCGCGTCCGGTGCGCCTGATGCTGCCGGTGCAGTCCTATGCGGCCAAAGTCACGACGACAACCAAGGCCGATGCAAGCAAAGTGACCGACTACGGAATCACCGAGGCCAGCAAAGGGGTGGTGACGCTGGACAGCAGTCCCAAGCCACCGATCGCTTCCGATCAACTGGTCAGTTTGCGAACGGCCGGGGCTTTGCCGCAAACACTCAGTCAGTTCGAAAGCTATTACACCGTGGGCGCCGATGCGACAACTAGCACATTTCAGCTTGCTAAAGCCCAGTCCGGCTTGCCGATTAACACCTTGGCGATCGATAAGGATTGGAAGGTGGCGGGCCCGCATTTTGTCGTGGTCGGCGGCAAGCCAACGGCCAAACAAAGAGATGCAGAGACCTGTATTCCCAGCATAGAGGTGACGCGTCCTGACGCGCGATTTACCGCAGCTGCTGGCGAAGTGACGGACAGCCAGACCAAGTTGATTTGGCGCCAATGTATTGAGGGCTTGAGCGGCGATAGCTGCAGTACCGGCCAAGCCAAAGCCGCGACCCAGGCCGAAGCCGTAGCTGTGGCCACAACGGCTGCCGGCGCCGACAAAAAACCCTGGCGCCTGCCTACCAAGCAAGAGCTGGCCGGCCTGGTGGACCGCAAATGCACCGGCGTGTGGAAATACAAAACCGCAGCCAGCGGTTTGTGGATGACTTCGCGCTTGTTTACAGTGACCGCTGGCTGGGAGCAAGAGGCGACTTGGAGCAATCCAGTGCTGGTGGATACGCAAGGCATGGAATTTAGTGCAGACACTAAAACATGGCACGATGCCGCGGCCAATACGGACGTCTATATGCGCAAAAAAACGCCCCCGGGAACCGCCATCCGCGTCGCCGGAGAAACGGGCAATGGCTGGACTGACGGCATACCGCCTGACCCGCTGGATAGCGACCCGACGCCGCACGAAGCTACGCCCCTGTGGTACACCAAGCGCTTGTTCACCGCCAGCGGCGCAGGCACGCAGGAGGCCGCTTGGTCCAAGCCAGAGCAAATCAAAGCCGACAGCAAATTGGAATTCAGCGCTGACAATCTGAGCTGGCACTTCCCGCCCAAGAGTAACGATGTGTATATGCGTGAGGGCCCCACTTCTCCATCGATCATCATGCGCGGCGAAGTCGGCGGCGTATCGAGCCCTGGAACCACGGTGACTGGCGTGGCCTTTTTCCGGGGCCAGTACGTCGAAGGCCTAGATCCCTTTCCCAAGGGCGGCAGCTTTACTAAACCTCTGCCGGACTACCCTTTGCTCACTACCAGTTCCAAGCAGGGCATGGTGACAGGCTATGCTTTTTATCGAGGCGACCTACCGCCTGGCACGCCCAAAGGCGGCTCTTTTGCCTACCCGGCACCCGAAAGTACCGGTTGGAGCGATGGCATACCCAAAGAAGTGATCACCAGCGAGGTGGTCTCGGCGGCGAACGAGGCGCGCGCCATGAACCAGAAAACGTTCCCGCAGGGCAGCACATCGCCTTTCCCGCAGGCTATCTGGACGGGGACGCTGGTACCCAATAGCTCGGCCGTTTGGATCGTCAATTTTTACGATGGCAGCGAAACTACGGTGGACGGCGCTAGCAAGGGGGTATTCGTTCGCTTGGTACGCAGTCCTTAGCTCTCAGCCGCTTGCGGCCTGCCGCCGCTGGCCTGTACCCCATGCGAATCGAAATCCCCCAATCCAAGAAACTTGTTTACGAGATGTTGATCCCCATGCGTTGGGGCGATATGGATGCGATGGGCCATATCAATAATACCGTGTATTTCCGTTACATGGAAACGGCGCGTATTGATTGGATGCGCATCATTGGATGCGCGCCCAGCGCGACGGGCGAAGGCCCCATCATCGTCAATGCGTTTTGCAATTTTTACCGCGAGTTGCGCTACCCCGGTGACGTGCGTGTCAAGATGTATGTGAGCGACCCGGCCCGCACCACCTTTGAGTCTTGGGCCACCATGGAGCGGACGGATCAGCCGGGGGATGTTTACGCCGCTGGAGGCGCCACCACAATCTGGGTGGACTTTCCCAGCCAAAAAGCCATGCCGTTGCCGCAATGGCTGCGTGACATCGTCAGCCCCTAAGTGCTGCAGTACACCTTGGCCCATGGGCGGGCGCGAGGTTTGGTATCATCCGCGCACTCCGAGGAGCGATGCAGTTCACGCAAAGTGAATGAGGCTCGGGGTACAGGGGCCCTGTCTCCTGCTTGTTTCAACTGCGCTCACCCACTGATGTCTGCGGGGTGAGTCACCTTTCTCCCGTTGCACCTGTGGTTTTCAAAATGTACTTTTTGGAGCCTTTGTCATGAACGCTGTATTGAAACCCATCAAAAACCAGGACTACGAAATTGCCGACCTAAGCCTTGCCGCTTGGGGCCGCAAAGAACTCAACATTGCCCAGACCGAAATGCCCGGCCTCATGGCGATTCGCGAAGAATTCGCCAAAGCCCAGCCCCTCAAAGGCGCGCGTATCACCGGTTCTCTGCATATGACCATCCAGACCGGCGTGCTGATTGAAACGCTGCAAGCTCTGGGCGCCCAAGTGCGCTGGGCATCGT
>CANNEW010000113.1 GCA_947503685.1 Comamonadaceae bacterium
GAAAAACGCTGCATAAAGCGCCGGTCGATGCGGTCCTTCCAGCGCCATACCCAGGCACCCGCAAAACCGAGCCAACCGCGCGAGGCCACGGCATAGCGGTCGCCGGTGCTGATCAGCGCCAGCCAATGTTTTTGGGGGCGGTAAGGCTTTAAGGGTAATCCGCACAAAGCGTAGCGCAAATTGCGCGCCAAGGGCATGCCCATGCGCACTGCAAATACACCCGCCTTTTCCAAGGAGCGCGGGCCGAAGGCGGCCACATCGCCGCTGGCAAAAATGCGCGCATCGGTCTGACTTTGGAGAAATGCATTGACACGCACACAGCCATCGGCATCGAGCGCCAAACCGGTGCCGGCCAGCCAACTGCCCCCGGCTGCTTGCGTGACCCAAAACACCGCATCGGCGTCCACCCGTTCCAGTGCGGGCGCCAAGCTCGATGAGGGGCCGAGCTTGAGACCTGTCCCTTGCTGTGCAGCCGCCGCGGGACGCAGCAACTGCACACCGGTGGCGCTGACAGCCTGCACCCGCGCACCCCCATGCACTTGTACGCCGCGCGCTTGCAAGGTGTGCATAAAGCGCGCCCGCACGCCGGCGCTGTGCGTGGGCAAGATCTCAGGCGCAGCAGAAAACAAAGAAAACTGCGGCGCTGGCAGGCCTAGCGCTTTGCATTCATTGCCTAAGCGGTATTGCATCGCCAGCAGCAGTTCCACGCCACCGGCACCCGCGCCCACCACCGCAATACGGCGGGGCCCCTGCCCGGCACGCACATTGGCAAGCAATTGCAACCAGCGCGCGTTGAAAGCCGCAATCGGTTTAACCGCTATGGCGTGTTCTGCCGCGCCCTGCACCTGCGCCAGTTGCGGGGTAGAACCGGTGTTGATGGCCAGCAGGTCATAGTCCAAAGGCGGGCGACCGTGCAATAAGACCTGGCGTGCCTCGCGGTCTATGCCGGTAAGCTGTGCCCGCACAAAACGTGCGCCGGCATAGACACACAAGCGCACCAGATCCAGGTGGACTTCGTCGTAAGAATAATGCCCGGCCACATAACCGGGCAACATGCCCGAATACGGCGTGTGCGCGTCGGTACACACCAGGGTAATGCGCAAACCGGGCAAGGCCTGCATACCAAAGGCTTTGAGTACCGCCACATGGCTATGCCCGCCGCCAACCAGCACCAGGTCACGCAAGATGGGGCCTGTGGGTGTTTGCATAGCGCCCGATTGTGCCGCCGCGCGCCTAGCCGCGCCGCCAGCGGTGCCAGCGCGCCAGCCACGACATGGCCGCTGCGGGTAGGTGCGCGCGCTGCCATTGGCCTGCCACATGCTTGGCCGACTCGCTGAGCGTTGGGTAGGTGTGGATGGTCGCCAATAGGGCTTTCAAACCCAGGCCCTGGCGCATGGCCAGGACATAGGGCGCCAACAACTCGGCCGCTTGCTCGCCGACGATGCTGACACCGAGCAAGGTGTCGCGGCCCGGCACGGTGAGCACTTTGACAAAACCGGCAGGCACTGCGCCAAGCGCTGCATCACAGATCGCACGGTCTAGCCCGGCCAGTTCAAAACGCGTGACTTCATAAGCCAGGCCGCGTTCCTGCGCCTGCTGTTCATTGAGGCCCACGCGCGCCACTTGCGGCGCCACATACACCGCCGTGGGCAGCACGCTGTAGTCCGGACGCAGCGCGCCCCAACCCTCGAACAAGGCATTGACCGCTGCATACCAAGCCTGGTGTGCAGCGGCATGGGTAAATTGGTAAAGGCCCACCACATCACCGGCGGCATAAATCGAAGGGATCAGGGTTTGCAAATAGGCATCGGTATGCAACTGCGTATCAATGCCAATACCCAATTCCTCCAGGCCGAAACCGCTTAAATTTGGCTTGCGCCCTATCGCGCAGATCAGCAAATCGTAGGGCACGGCAAACTCATCGGCCGGCGCTGCGTGTGCATCAGGCGCTGCAAACGTTTCGCTCTGGGGCCTGGTGTGCTGGCGCAGCACCAGCAGTTTGTCGGCGCCGGCATGCGCCGGCAAACTCTCGCAGCGAAGCACTTGGTGCGCTGTGAAGACGCGCACGCCATCGGCGCTCAAAGCCATCTGCACCAAGGCACTGACATCGGCGTCCTCGCGCGTCAACAAGGCAGGTGCTGCTTCGACCAGGCTGACTTGCGCACCCAGACGCGCAAAAGCTTGTGCCAGTTCGCAACCCACCGGCCCGCCACCTATGATGGCGATGCGCCGGGGCAACGCGCTAGCTTGCTCCAAAGCCTGCCACAAGGTATCGCTGGTCACATAGCCGCTGTGCTCCAAGCCCGCGATAGCGGGCACAAGCGGCTGCGATCCGGTGGCCACAATGATGCTGCGTGCGCTGATGCGCTCGGGGGCCTGGCCGCTGCGGCGCAACTCCACGGTCCAGGGATCGACGATGGTGGCGTAGGCCTGCACCACATCCACCCCCATGGCGCGGTAGCGCTCGGGGCTGTCGTGCGGGGCGATCGCGGCAATGATGCTGCGTACGCGTTGCATGACCGCAGCGAAGTCCACCTGCACCGGCCCGGTCTGTACACCAAAACCTTGGGCTTGGCGCGCTTGCTGCGCAACGCGGGCGCTTTGGATCAAGGCTTTGCTGGGCACGCAGCCGCGGTTGAGGCAGTCGCCACCCATCTCGCCCGCTTCCACCAAAGCCACGCGCGCCTGCGCATGCGCAGCCACATAGGCAGAGACCAAGCCACCGGCACCGGCGCCTATGACGATCAGGTTGTAATCAAAGCGCGCCGGGCGCGTCCAGCGCGCGCCCACAGCACGGCGACGCAGCCAAGCGAGCGTGCGGCGCGTGAGCCACGGTGTGCAAGCCAAAGCCAGCGCTAAAGCAATCAAAACGGCGGCCACTTGGGGTTGCAATACGTCGGAAACCGATTCCAAGGCGGCCAAATGGCTGCCCGCTTGTAGATAAATGATGGTGGTCGGCAACATGCCTAATTGGGTAAACACATAAAAGCGCCCTACCGGCATGCGCGTAAGGCCCATGAGCACATTGATCGCGCCATAGGGCACTAGCGGAATCAGGCGCATACTGAGTAAATAGAAAACGCCTTCGCGTTCCAAGCCCCGTGTCATGTGGGCCAAACGCCGTGTCATGCCCGGGCCCATGTAAGCGGGTAAGGTGTCGGCCAGCACATGGCGCACCACCAGCAAGGTCAGCGTCGCGCCCAGGCTGGAGGCAAAAGACACTAGCAGCAAAGCCCAGCCAAAACCCAGCACCGCGCCACCGGCTAAAGTAAAGACCACAATGCCGGGCACGGCGGCACTGGCCACCAATAGGTAGAGCAAAAAATACGCGCCGCGCACCGTCCAGGGCGCTTGGGCGTACCAGGCTTGCAAGTGCTGGTAGTGCGCTTGCAAGTTCGCCAGGCTAAACCACTCAGCGCCTTGCAAGACGCCAAGCAAGGCCAGCGCCAGCAAGGCCCACAGCCCCAAGCGCCAAAGCATGCGCGCGCTAAACACCGGCGTCCTGCCGCAGGCTTTCGGGCAGCTTGGGTGGGTGCGGGGGCTGTTGCTGGCCTGCCGGCGCATCGGCCAGCACACGCACACCGGCGGCGATGCGACCTAGCCAAGTCACAAAGCACAAGACCGCAAAGCCGTAGGCCAGCGGCGCGAAATAAGTGGGCCAGAGACACATGGCGCACAAGACAGCCAGGGTTTCGGTCGCTTCGGTCAAACCACCCAAAAAGTAAAAAGATTTTTCAGGGTACTGTGGGTTGTGCAGTCCGCGCTGCGCTGCCAGTGCAGCAAAGGCCAGAAAGCTGCTGCCGGTACCTACAAAAGCAGTGAGTAAGACGGCCGCGGCCAATGCGTTGCGCGTCGGGTCCGCCAAGGCAAAGGCGAGCACCATCAGGGCATAAAACACAAAGTCCAGCGCGATGTCTAAAAAACCCCCTAGCGCCGTGCTGCTTTCGCTGGCGCGGGCGACTGCGCCATCGAGTGCATCGCACAAACGCGAGCACAGCAGTAGCGCCAAGCCTGCCATCCAGGCCTGCGACGCCACACAAGCGGCGGCGAGCACGCCCAGAGCAAAACCAGCCCAGGTGATGTGGTTGGGTGAGACACCCCAGCGCAGCAGCGGACGTGCCAGCGCTTGCACAGCCGGGCGTATCAGGCGGGTGGTAAAGCGGTCCAACATAGGGGCATTGTCGGTGCTAGTGATGACATCTTGCACCGCCCTCAGGGGGCAGCCAAGAAAGTAACACGCTGCGCATCGGCGATATCTGCCGGGTCGTGCGTGACCACGATGGCAGCCATGCCGCGCCGGGCCACTGCGCCAAATACCAGCGCGCGCATACGCTGGCGCAGCGCGACATCCAGCTTGGCAAAAGGCTCATCGAGCATCAAGGCCTGTGCTTGCGACAGCAAGGCGCGCGCCAAAGCAGCGCGCGCGCGCTGACCACCCGACAGCGTGGCGGGGTCGGCATGCGCAAAACCCTGCAACTCCACCTCCTCCAAGGCTTGCGCCACCTGCGCCTCGCGTGCCGCGAGCGGCCCGGCGGCGACCGCAAACAACAGGTTTTCCCGCAGCGTCATATGGGCAAACAATAAATCGTCTTGGTATAGCAATGCAATGCGCCGCGCGCGCGTGGGCAAGCTGTCCACACGCCGACCCATGACATGCAGCATGCCCTGAAATTGCATGGCCGGCGCCAGCGTGCCACAGACTGCCGCCAGCAGGCTGGACTTGCCCGAACCGCTGGCCCCCATGATGGTGTGTACCGCACCGGCCGGCAGCGCAATGGCCAGGTCTTGCAGCAGCACGGCAGCGGGGCTACGCAGGCTGTGCACTTGCAGATGTAGTGCCAAGGGGGGGTCAGTGCAAGAGGACATAAACCGCTGCATCCTAAGCCAGGCTGCGCGCAGTAAGTGGTAGCGCAAAACGCCGCTTACGGCCCAGCCAAAGCGCCAGCCCAAACAGGCCTGCAGGCAAAAGCCATTGCAACAGCGCAAAGGCGGCCAGCAGCGAGCGTTGACCGCCAGAGGACAAGGCCAGCGCTTCGGTCGTCACCGTCGCAAAGCGCCCGCCGCCGACAAACAAAGTAACTAAGAACTGCGCCACGCTGACGGCAAAGCCCACCGCAAAAGCCGCCGCCAAAGCCGCGCGCAACAAGGGCCACTGCACCTGCCACAAATAGGCCCAATGTGAACGGCCCAGGCTGGCCGCCAAATGCGCGCCACGCCGATCCAGCGCAGCATACGGGCCTTGCAAGCTGAGCAGCACGTAGGGCCAGACGCTCGCACTATGCGCCAGCCACAAGCCCCAGCCCGTGGCATCCCAGCCCAGCGCAATGCACAAGCGCTGCAAGCCCAGCGCCCATATCAAGGTGGGCATAGCCAAAAGCAGGTAAGACGTCCCGAACAATGCGCCATGCCAGCGCGCGGGCAGGCATTCCAGGCAAGCCAGTGCCAGCACCAAAGCCATGCCTGCGCTGGCCAGGCCCAGCCACAAGGTCGTGCCCAGCACCTCAACACTGCCTAGCACTTGCTGCCAGGATTGCAGCGTCCAGGACTGCGGCCACAAGGCAGGAAATGCCCATACCCCAGCCACACTGCTCCAAAGGAGTACGACGCCAAGCAGTAGATAAACGGCGGGCAGGGCACGCATCAAACCCCGCCCGATGACAGCCCCGCAGGCCCCGCTGCGCGCAAAGCATTGGCTTGCAGCCTGGCCCATGCGTTGGCACAGATGGGACTTGCTGCTGTGGCTGTGCAAGGTATCTGTCAAGCGCTGTGGCCCGCGCGTCCAGCGCGCTGGAGCCCGCCAGCGCAAGTCCATGCGGTACCCAATCACTGCCAGGCCAGCCATCAGCGCGGTGCAAAGCAAAAGGCAGAGCACGGCGGCCAGGCCTAGAGCGCGGGTGCTGGGGTCGGCGTCCTGCAGCCACTGCCAGGCCAGCACGGCCAGTGTGGGCGGTGCCGCAGGCCCGATGATCCAGGCCACATCCACCACCGACAGGCTGTAGGCCCAGACTGCCAGCAAGGGCCCGGCCATGCGCGGCAGCAACTGCGGCCACACCACACGCCACCAGGCCGATGGCAGGCTGTAGCCCAAAGTGACCGCGACACGCAACTGCGCTTGCCAGGCCAGCGCCACATCGGGTCGCTGCATATGCGCCAGTGCGCCCCACAGCAAAAACGGAATTTCTTTGCATGCCAGCACCAGCACCAAACCGAGCGCATACGGGTCTTGCGTGCTTTGCCAAGGCGGTGGCGCATCGAGCGTCCAGGGCATGGTGTCGGCCCAGGGCCGCAGCAGTGCGAACATGAGCCGCACCAGCCAACCCGAAGGGGCTAGCAAGAGCACACAGCCCAGCGCAAAGGCCACATGCGGCAAGGCCAGCATGGCAGGCAAAAACGCGGCAGGTTCGCGTTGTGCGCGCAGTCCCAGCCCCGTGGACAGGAGGCAGGCGCTTGCAGCCAGCGCGAGCAGGGTCGCCGCCACGCCACTGCACAGCGATAAGACCAAAGCCTGCGCAAACTGCGGCTGCTGCAGCAATAGCGCGCAGGCTGTTGTCAAAGAAGTGAGGGTTGAAAAAAAGTCCACAAATACCTGTCGATGCGAAAACAGCGATTGTCCGGCCAAGCCCTGTTGCTGCGACACGCGGCGGTTACCATAGCTGCCATGTTCAGTTACCGACACGCTTTTCACGCGGGCAACCATGCCGACGTGCTCAAACACATGGTTTTGCTGGCGCTGCTCAAGCACATGACGCTCAAAGAAACCCCGTTTACTGTGCTGGACACGCATGCCGGCGCCGGCTTGTACCGGCTGGACGGCGACTACGCACAAACCAGTGCCGAGGCCAGCCAAGGCTTTCTGAAGCTGGCCCAGACCAGCCCCACCCAGCCCTGGGCGCCGCTGGTGCAAGACTATCTGGACATGGTGGCCGGATTTAATGCGCCGGGCCAGTGGAAGGTCTATCCGGGCTCACCCTTTATCTGCCAGCAGCCGCTGCGCGGGCGCGACAAACTCAAGCTGTTTGAACTGCACCCCACCGACAGCAAAACCTTGACCGCCAATGTCGCGCAACTGGAGGCCGGGCGGCAAGTGGCGATCGCGCGCGAGGACGGTTTTGAAGCGGTGAAAAAATTCCTGCCACCGCCTTCGCGCCGTGCGCTGCTGCTGTGCGACCCGAGTTACGAAATCAAAAGCGACTACGGCCGCACAGCAGCCATGGTGGCCGATGCCTTGGCGCGCTTTGCCACGGGCAATTACATGGTCTGGTACCCCATCATCCCGCGCCCGGAGGCGCACGACCTGCCGCGCAAGCTGCGCACCCTGGCTAACAAAGCCGGCAAGAGCTGGCTGGACATCACACTGACTGTCAAATCCAGCAAACTATTGCAAGACGATGCCGGCGAAACCGTGCGCCCGGGCCTGCCCGCGAGCGGCGTTTTTCTGATCAACCCGCCCTTCACCCTCAAGGCGCAACTGGCGCTGGCGCTGCCGCAACTGGTGCAGACGCTCAAGCAGGACACGCATGCGCGGCACACGCTGGAGTCGGGGGGCTGAAAAAGCGCGCCGTACCAGCGAGGACGCGACGGCAATAGGTTCGTTGTTGCGGGCGCCGTTAATTTGCAGGGCGTGGCCCGACGGATCCGTTTAGGCGGGGTGGACGCTGGGCCGACGTGGTTTAAACGGTAGCCCCGCCTACAATGGTTGCAGCCACCGGCGCTGGGCCGGTTGTCCTCTTGGAGCCGCAGCATTCATGACACAAGCGTCCGCAGCGCGGGTTGAAAAAACGGATTGGTGGCGCGGCGGCATCATCTACCAAATATACCCACGTTCCTTCCAGGACAGCAACGGCGACGGGGTAGGCGATCTGCCCGGTATCACGCAACGCTTAGCCCATATTGCAGCCCTAGGCGCAGACGCGGTGTGGCTTTCGCCGGTGTTCAAAAGTCCGATGAAAGACTTCGGCTATGACGTCAGCGACTACCGCGACATCGACCCGCTGTTCGGCACACTGGACGACTTTCGCGATCTGGTAGGCCACGCCCACAAGCTGGGGCTCAAGGTGATGATCGATCAGGTGCTTTCGCACACATCGGATCAACACCCCTGGT
>CANNEW010000114.1 GCA_947503685.1 Comamonadaceae bacterium
GCAATCCGGCCCGATTCGCCCGGCCCCTTGGTGCTCAGGCCCACAAACACATGCGCTTTGGCGGCGTCGTTCATGCGGTAATTAAATTCGGTCACATTGCGCGGCCCGCCGGGCAGTTCGCCGATCAGCTCGCAAAAGCGCCTAAAGCTGCCGCGCTCTTCGGGGATGGTGACGGCAAACAAGGCCTCGCGTTCCTCGCCCACTTCGGCGCGCTCGGCGACAAAGCGCAGTCGGTCGAAATTCATATTTGCGCCGCACAAAATCGCGGCATAGGTTTTGCCGCGTGTTTTGTTGGTGGCTGCGTATTTTTTGATGGCTGCTACCGCCAACGCGCCCGAGGGCTCGACGATGGAGCGGGTGTCCACAAAAATGTCTTTGATCGCGGCGCAAACGGCGTCGGTGTCCACGGTAATGAATTCATCCACCAGGCCGCGCGCGATGCGAAAAGTCTCCTCGCCCACCAGCTTCACCGCCGTACCATCCGAGAACAAACCGACATCTGCCAAGGTCACGCGCGCACCGCTGGCCACCGATTGCATCATCGCGTCCGAGTCGCTCATCTGCACGCCAATGACCTTGATCTCTGGGCGCACCGCCTTAATGTAATTGGCCACGCCGCTGACCAGCCCGCCGCCGCCAATCGCCACAAACACCGCGTCCAAAGGCCCTTGGTGCTGGCGCAAAATTTCCATGGCAATCGTGCCCTGGCCGGCAATCACGTCTGGGTCGTCAAACGGGTGCACAAACGTCATGCCCTGCTTTTTTTCCAGCGTTAGCGCGTGGTTATAGGCGTCGGTGTAGCTGTCACCGTGCAGCACCACCTCGCCGCCAAAGCCGCGCACCGCATCGACTTTCACCTGGGGTGTGGTGACCGGCATCACGATCACGGCGCGCGCCTGCAAGCGGCTGGCCGCCAGCGCCACGCCTTGCGCGTGGTTCCCCGCGGAGGCGCAAATCACGCCCTTCTTGAGTTGTTCGGCGCTCAAATGCGCCATCTTGTTGTAGGCACCACGCAGTTTGAAGCTGCGCACCTGCTGCTGGTCCTCGCGCTTGAGCAACACCGTGTTGTGGATACGCTGGCTCAGGTTTTTGGCGGGCTCCAGCGCCGATTCGGTGGCCACGTCATAGACGCGGGCGTTAAGAATTTTGATCAGGTAGTCGGCAGGCGACAGGTCGGGGGCTTTTTTCATGCGGTCTCAAAAGTGCAAGGCGGATGATAATCCTCGGCTTTGCCGCGAGCGGCTTTCACCCCTGATGCTTTAGGAGAGTTGGTATGGAATGCACCGTCAGTTGGACTGGTAACAGCGGCACCCGCTCCGGTATGGGCTTTGTGGCCGAGACCGGCAGCGGCCATGTGCTGGTGATGGACGGCGCGCCCGACGCTGCCAAACCCGAAAACGGCGGCCAAAACCTGGCGCCCCGGCCCATGGAAACCGTGCTGGCCGGTACCGGCGGCTGCAGCGCCTACGACGTGGTGCTGATCTTGAAGCGCGGCCGCCACGCCGTGCAGGGCTGCAGCGTCAAGCTCACGTCCGAGCGGGCCGAGGTCGACCCCAAGGTGTTCATAAAAATCCACATGCACTTCAGCGTCACCGGCAAAAACATCCCCGCCAGTGCGGTAGAGCGGGCCATAGCCATGAGCCACGAAAAGTTCTGCTCGGCCAGCATCATGCTGGGCAAAACGGCCGAGATCACGACCAGTTTTGAGTTGACCGAGGCTTAAGACCCGGGCCTGCGCAAGTCGCTGCAACACGCAAATGCCTGCGGGAGTGGGCGGGTGCCTGAGTTTCTACACCAGCAGCCCGATTTCGACCAGCGTCTTCTGGCGATTGCCGATGCGCGGGGCCGAGACCCCATGTCTTAAACGTCTTTGATGGCGAGAGCGACTTGCTCCCTGAGGTAGGGTAAGTCTTTTTCAATGGTTTTCCACACCACACCCAAGTCAACTTTGTAATAGCCATGCGCCAACACGTTGCGCATGTCATAGGCAAATGCAAAAGGAAGTTCTTGATGGGTTGAGATGAAATCCGGAGCTACACGCTCAATGTTTTTACTTGCTTCGCCGATGATTTCGAAATTACGGACCACCGCATCCTGAACCATCTCGTTGGATAGGAACGATGGTTCGTCTAAGTCTTGGCAATATCTATTTATCCGGTCGATCGCTTCAACAATATGGCCCAAGTAGTCTAGCAATCGCAGAGGATGGCGACTCATACGGTGAGTGCCTCAGCGATCACGATATCGCGGAATTTATCTGGTAACGCGCCTGGGGTTACCACGTCTACTGACACTCCCAGAAGCTTGCGTAATTTGTACCGTATTGCGCCCAAGTCAAAGAGTGTTGTGTCAGCGGTCGTATCGACCAGAATGTCCAGGTCGCTTTCATCCGTGTCTGAGCCGTGTGCCACAGATCCGAACACACGGGCATTGGTTGCTCGGTGTGCCAGCACTATTTCCCTGATTTCTTGCCTGTGAGATGCGAGGGCTAGGGATGGTTTCATGGCTAAATTATGTTGCGTATTTGGGTAATGGGCAATCGGGCGCTTCACATTTTTGCCTGGCAATTTCTGGGTTTTCTATGCAGTCTTGTGTTGTATTTTGAATTGTCGGCGCGGGAGAGTGACCCGAGCGCCTGCGCCCATTGCTTCCCACATGGCAAACCGACCGCCTACCTCAAACCCGCTGCGCCACCGTGGTCATCACTTTGGCGGCGGCGCGCATCATGCCGCCCACAAAGCGGGGCAATTGCGCCGCGCCGGCGCTGCTAGCCTGGCGGGCGTGGCCAATTTCGTCGTCGCGCATTTGCGCCACGATGGCGCGTGATGCATGGTCATTGGCGGGTAATTGCTGCAAATGGCCGACAAAGCGGGGCAATTGCGCCGCGCCGGCGCTGCTAGCCTGGCGGGCGTGGCCAATTTCGTCGTCGCGCATTTGCGCCACGATGGCGCGTGATGCATGGTCATTGGCGGGTAATTGCTGCAAATGGCTGTCTAGGTGCGCGCCCACCTGGGTTTCAGTTTCCACCACAAAGCCTAGGCTGACCGCATCGCCCAGGCGCCCGGCCACAAGGCCCAGGCCAAAGGCGCCGGCGTACCACAGCGGATTGAGCAGCGAGGGGCGAGCGCCCAATTCCTGCAGTCGCTGCGCCGTCCAGGCCAAATGGTCGGTCTCTTCCTGGCAGGCTTTTTGGTAGTGCGCCCGCAAATTGGCATTGGGCGTGGCCAGCGCCTGGGCGGTGTATAGCGCTTGGGCACAGACCTCGCCCACATGGTTTACCCGCATCAGGCTGGCGGACAGGTTTTTCTCGGTTGGTGTCAGCTCGGTGTCTTGGTCCGCCACCGTGGGGCAGGGCTTGGAGGCATGGGGCTGGGCAAAAAGCGTGCGTAATGCGGTGTCGCAGGCGATCAACAGCTGGTCGGTGGTGGAGTACATGAATAGAGCATAGCCGCAAGCGGTCTATGTGGAGCGCTTTCCCGCCAAGAGCCCTTGAGGCTTGCATTTCTTAGCTGTGGGCGTTACGCAGAATCGGCTTTGGCACTGGAAACTTTAGTTTTTGTTGGTAAAAAACTACAAAATCGTTATAAATGTTAAATTTGTGACACTCAATCCGTTGTAAAAGGCCAACGCCATGTTGAAATCCAAACTGCTTCAAAACAGGAGCCGGATGCCGTTAAGAAAATTTCAATAACGGTGTTTTTTTAACAAATATGGAGTTTTCATGAAAAAGACATTGATCGCCCTCGCTTCGATCGCAGCGGTAGGCGCCGCTTCTGCACAAGTTTCTATCACCGGCTACATGTCGGCTGGATACGTTGTCGCCACCGCCCCTGGTACCGCCGCCACCAACCTTACAAATGGCGGCTTTGCCGTAGATACCTCTGAGCTCTACATTAAATCGAGTGAAGACATGGGTGGCGGTTACAAAGCTTCTGCTGGTATGGGCTTGGGTGGCTTAGAGCGCGCTACTGACGCAAACAACGGTTATGGAAAATATGGGCTCTACGGCAATAACTTTGATATCAAGATTGCGGGGCCAATGGGATCAATTGCAGTCGGCAACACTAAGTCCGGAGACTACGCCTCCGGTGGCCTAGGCGGTGTTGGCGTGCTGTACTATGATTTTGCAGACCATGGCAACTTCTCCGCCCGTTCACGCCGTGATTACCTCACGGTAACCGCGCCAGTTGGCCCGGTTTCGGTAACCGTTTCTCATCAAGAAGCAGGAAACGTCACAGGTTGGGGCGGTGCAGAGGGCTCTACAAGCCAGCGTATATCTATCGGCGCTGTAACCTACGCGGCCGGCCCACTGGCAGTCAATGCGATGTACTTTACCTACGACAATGAAACGGCGAAATCGGATGCAACTAGCTCTAATGTGCTCCGCTTCGCTGGTTCATATGATCTTGGCATGGCCAAACTCGGCTCCGGTTACCAGAAAGCTACCGTGTCTAGCGGTGGTACATCAACCCAATTTACTATTGCGGCTTCCGTCCCACTGGGTGCTATTACACTTGGGGCAATCTACGGTAGCCGTGAAATCAGCGGTATGAATGGTGCATTGACGCTTGCAAACGGTTCCTACACCAACACTGGTTTAACAGCTAACTACCAGTTCAGCAAGCGTACCGGACTGATCGGTCAGATGTCAAGCTACGATGGTATCAAGAGCGCTGGAAATTTGACTCCTGCTAAGGGCGGCCTGACCTTGTTGTTGTTGACCCACTCCTTCTAATTCCCACGCTGGCCTAGTGCCAGTTTAAGAGTTTGAATGTGTAAAAGCCCCCAGGTGGAAACGCCTGGGGGCTTTTTAACGTGCCCCCAGCCTGGGCATACGCCTCGACGCAAAGACAAGCACCTGATGGCATTGGCCATCAGTCAGAATCTTGAGTGAGCGAATTCGCCAAGTCTGCCTTCGCTGCCTATCGCCTGAGCTGTGCCCGCTAAAGCCAACTTGTGCGACAGCAATGACAAAAAAATCCCCGCGCCCTTTTCAGGCGCGGGGATCTTGTTTGCTCTTTCTTCACACTGGCACTAGGCCAGCGCGGGAATTAGAAGGAGTGGGTCAACAACACCAAGGCTAGGCTGCCCTTAGCAGGATTCATATTTGCAGTGGTCTTGATACCGTCATAGCTTGAGTACTGACCGGTCAGTCCAGTACGCTTGCTGAACTGGTAGTTAGCCGTTAAGCCAGTGTTTGTATAGGAACCGTTTGAATCCTTCAATGTAGCATTCATACCGCTGATTTCACGGCTACCGTAAATTGCTCCAAGTGTAATATTACCCAGTGGGACGGAAGCCGCAAGAGTAAATTGGGTTGATGTGCCACCGCTAGTCACGGTAGCTTTCTGGTAACCGGAGCCGAGTTTGGCCATGCCAAGATCATATGAACCAGCCAGGCGCATCACGTTAGAGCTAGTTCCATCCGATTTCGCCACTTCATTGTCGTAAGTAAAGTAGGTCGCATTCGCTACGATTGGACCGTCGGCATAGGTTACCGCGCCAATACTTATGCGCTGGGATGTAGAGCCCTCGGCACCACCCCAACCCGTGACGTTTCCTGCTTCTTGATGAGAAGCAGTCAGCGTAAATTTGTTGACTGGCGCGGTTACCGTGAGGTAATCACGGCGTGAACGGGCGGAGAAGTTGCCATGGTCTGCAAAATCATAGTACAGCACGCCAACACCGCCTAGGCCACCGGAGGCGTAGTCTGGAGACTTAGTGTTACCGACTGCAATTGATCCCATTGGCCCCGCAATCTTGATATCAAAGTTATGTCCGTAGAGCCCATATTTTCCATAACCGTTGTTTGCGTCAGTAGCGCGCTCTAAGCCACCCAAGCCCATACCCGCAGTAGCTTTGTAACCGCCACCCATGTCTTCACTCGATTTAATGTATAGCTCAGAGGTATCTACAGCAAAGCCGCCATTAGCAGCTCCAGTGCCTTGGGCGGTGGCGACAACGTATCCAGCCGACATGTAGCCGGTGATAGAAACTTGTGCAGAAGCGGCGCCTACCGCTGCGATCGAAGCGAGGGCGATCAATGTCTTTTTCATATTAAATCCCTGAAAATTGTTAAACAAAACATGTTCTATAAAAAGAACATGGTTCATTCGACCACGGCTGATCGCGAGCGGGCAATGGAAACCTTGTAAATTAAACAACTAAATCCTAATGCGTAACATTTTTACAACAAACAGGCCGACCCTTAGCGACGGAGTATTGGCTTGGAAGCCCTTTGCGTGAAGGGATGTGCGCCACCCACCCGCACAGGGTTTAGGCGCGCGCAGTTTTGCGGTTGGCGCAATCTGCCTTGGTGCAGCTGGCGTAGAGGCTAAGGGCGTGGTCGGTGATGGCAAAGCCTTTGGCTTTGGCGACCGCGTGTTGGCGTTTTTCGATTTCGGCGTCGTAAAACTCTTCGACTTGGCCGCAGTCCAGGCAGACCAGATGGTCGTGGTGTTCGCCTTGGTCCAGCTCGAACACCGACTTGCCGCCTTCAAACTGGCTGCGCTTCAAAATGCCGGCTTGCTCAAACTGCATAAGCACGCGGTACACCGTAGCCAGGCCCACATCGGCGCGTTCTTGCAGCAATACCCGATAGATATCTTCGGCCGACATATGACGCTGGCGGCTGCGCTGGAAGACTTCCAATATCTTCAGACGCGGCAGCGTGGCCTTGAGGCCGGTGCTTTTGAGTTCGTCGATGTTGCTCATGCGTAAAGCAGGCCTTACAGGGGCGGGGCTACAATGCCGCGATCTTACTGCCGCATGCAAACCATGATTTTTCTACCCACTTTGCGCCGTTTCGCGGCCCTGTTTGCGCTTGCCGGTGTGCTGTGTTTGGCAGCGGGCTGCAGCAGTTTGGACAAAGCCAGTAATTCGGTAGCCGGCGTGCTGGAGCCCTACCGCATGGAAATTGTCCAGGGCAATGTGGTCAGCCGCGAACAAGTCGCCGCCATTCCTAAGGGGGCCAGCCGGGCCCAGGTGGCCGCCGTCTTGGGCACGCCATTACTGACCAGCGTGTTTCATGCCGACCGCTGGGTGTATGCCTTTAGCCTGTACCAGCAGGGCAAGCCTGGTCAGTTGCGCCAAGCTACCGTCTTTTTTAAAGGCGACAATATGGAGCGTATCGAAGCCGATGCGCTGCCGACCGAGTCTGAGTTTGTAAGCACTTTGCGCACCACGGTGCAACTGCCCCCACCCAAACCTATGCAAGCCAGCGCTGAAGCCCTGGCTAAATTCCCGGCGCCCGCGCCCAAGGCAGCAGCGCCTGCGCTGCCACCGGCACGCACTAATTACCCGCCGCTGGAGCCTTAGGCTCGCCGCCGTACACAGAGATAGAGAGCGCACGCATGACGCACGCGATAGCTATTGCCGGTGCCTCCGGGCGCATGGGCCAGATGCTGGTGGAGGCGGTGCGCGCTAGCGCCGATTGCCACTTGGCCGCGGCGCTAGACCGGGCGGACAGTCTGGCCATCGGCCAGGATGCGGGCGCCTTTGGCGGGCAAAGCACCGGCGTGCTGATTTCAGTGGATTTGGCCGCCGGCCTTGCGCACAGCAAATGCTTGATCGACTTCACCCGGCCCGAGGGGACGATGGCGCATTTGGCTGTGTGCCGCCGCCTGGGGGTGGCCATGGTGATTGGCACCACCGGCTTTAGCGAGTCCCAAAAAGCAGAGATCGCCCAGGCGGCCAAAGATATCCCCATCATGCTGGCGCCCAATATGAGCGTGGGTGTGAACGTGACCCTCAAGTTGCTGGAACTGGCCGCCAAGGCCATGGCCACGGGTTATGACATCGAGATCATCGAGGCGCACCACCGCCACAAGGTGGACGCGCCCTCGGGCACGGCCCTAAAAATGGGCGAGGTGATCGCCCAGGCGCAGGGGCGCACACTGGCCGACTGCGCGGTCTACACCCGCGAGGGCATTACCGGCGAGCGCGACCCATCGAGCATCGGTTTTGCCACGATACGCGGTGGCGACATTGTGGGCGACCACACGGTGCTGTTTGCCGGTACCGGCGAGCGCATCGAGATCAGCCACAAATCATCGAGCCGCTCCACCTATGCCCAGGGCAGCTTGCGCGCGGTGCGTTTTTTGG
>CANNEW010000115.1 GCA_947503685.1 Comamonadaceae bacterium
TATGCCGACGAGCGCGAGGACGAGCCCGTGGTCTATGGCGTGCGCAAGCCGCTGCAAAGCTGGAACCCGATCTGGGGCAATGTGTACCACTACACGCTCATGTGGCAGCAAATCCGCAGCACCCCAAGCTGGCGCAACAAGCTGATGTGCGTGTTCGCCGGGCCGTCCTGGCTGCCGCCGGGCGCTGCCCCGGCACCGGAATTTCTGCCCGAAAAATTCGAACGCTTTGACACCCCTGCGCCGCGCTGGATGCAGGGGCTGGGCGTGTTTACCTGTGGCCTGGGTATGGCCGTGCTGTCGCACTTTTTGCTGATTTCAAAAAATCTGGCGCCCGACAAAGCGCTGAGCTATTCGGCAGCAGCCTTACTGGTCTATTTGGTCATCGGTTGGTTGTGGCAGCGCCCACGGGTGATGGAAGCCGCCCATGCCTAGCCTGGCCTATACCGACGGCCTGCTGGCGCTGATTTGCCTCTGGCTGCTGACCCGCGCCAGCCTGCCCTTAGGCGTACGCATTGCAGCGGGGACGCTGGGCCTCGCCGCGGTGCTGGGTGTGCTGCGGTTTTCGGGCCTGTATCCGATCCCGCAATGGCACCAGTTTGTTTCCATGCTGGGCGCCTGCGCCGCCTTTCCGCTGCTGGCCGTGGCCGTCTTGTGGCCGGATGCCGCGGCGACGCGGCAGCTGAAGTTTGCCTCTATCTTTTTTATCGGCATGGCGGTGTTCGGTGTGCTGGCGGCAGGCGTGGCGCAAAAGCGGGTGCTGGTGGATGCGTTGACGGTCATCTCGGTAGTCGCGATGTTGATCAGCCAGGCACGCGGCGGGCGCTGGCCGACGGCGATAACGACGGCGCTGATGCTGGCCGGCTTGCTGCTGTTTGCGTCCAAAGCCGCTGTGGTGCCGGGCTTGGTACCCGGCGACTTGCTGCATATTGGCATGGCCATTGGCTTGTGGGGTTTGGGGGTTAGCAGTCTTTGGCAGGACACATCCCACATAGAGGCCCAGGACCCTGAGCCGCGCGGCGCTTAAAAGCGCCTTCCGGGAGCTAAGCCAGCGAGCGGTGGCTACGATCCTTTAAGCAGCGCCGAATGCGTCTGGGCAAAGTGGCCCGCGCTTGCCACGCGTTTCGTGCTGATGACGCCCACTATTTGGCCAAGCTTAGGTGCACACGAATGGCATCCTCCACCGCCTGCATATCCGTTTTGTCAACCTTCCCGATTTGGGTTTTAAGTCGGGCTTTGTCGGCAGCCATGATTTGGTCCGCCATAGCTTTGCTGGCTTGTCCATTGATCGACACAATGGCCTCCCCCGGGTATTGACGTTCCGTGTTGCTAGTCAAAGGGATGACGACCACGCGCGCCAGGTATCGGTTGGCCGCGTCATTGCTCACAATTACTGCCGGCCGTGTTTTGCGTACTTCAAAGCCAACCGCTGGATCGAACTCGACCCACCACACCTCACCGCGCTTCACTGCCCATGTCCTTGGCCAGCGCGTCGCACCACTCTTGCGCTTGGGCCTCACGGTCGGCATCTGTGGCCATGGCGCGGTACCCTTCATCGAGCGACGTGTCCAGTACGTGCGGACGCAACAAGTCCTCGATAAACTGACTCATGCGGCGCTTGCCAATGGTGCGGTACAGGCCGTCATAGACGACCTCATCCAAGGTAATGGTCATTCGCTTGTGCATGGAGGCATCCTTTAACACGTTATACGTTTAGTGCATTGTATTTGCTGGGCCATAGCCAGCCGTGGCCCGCGGCCTCTGTGTCCAGGGTGATGGGCATCCGTGCCGGTGGCTGGGGCTGCTGTGTTAACTGCCAGAGCGCCGAAGGCGACGGTGAAGCAATTTAGTTGGTAGGGCGATGGATCGGGCGGGGAGCGATGGTGCCATAGTCAAAGCTCTCGCGTGCACCCTTGAGCGTGCTATGGTTGCTGCGCCGCGCTCGAGTCGGGCGGGTTAAGTTACTTTGGCCCTACCACTTTCGAAAGTAGTCCATGCTGCAAGTTCATGCCAACGGACTGGAGTTTCATTGCCTGACCCAGGGCAGCGGACCCAAGGTGCTGCTGCTGCACGGTTTCCCGGACACTGCGCACACCTGGCGCCACCAAATGGATGCGTTAGCGCAGGCGGGCTATTGCGCCATCGCGCCCTATTTGCGCGGCTACCACCCGACCACCGTACCGGCCCATGGCTTTTACGACAAGGCCACGCTGGTGCAAGACCTGGCCTGCCTGATCGAGACCCTGGGAGACGGCGAACCGATACATTTTGTGGGACAGGATTGGGGCGCCATCATCGGCTACGCTTTGTGCGCGGCGCGCCCGGATTTGCTGCGCAAAGCGGTGCTAATGGCGGTGCCGCACCCGGCCATCGTGGCCACGCATTTACTGGACCCCAAGCATGTGCAGCGCTCGTTTCATTGGTGGTTTTTTCAGCAGGCCGACTTTCCTGAAAAAGCGCTGCTGGCCGACGACATGGCGTTTATTGATTACCTCTGGCGCGAGTGGTGTGCGCCGGGCTACGCGGACCGACAGCACACCCAAAGCGTGAAAGACTGTTTGCGCCAGCCCGGTGTATTGCAAGCCACGCTGGGCTATTACCGCGCGATGTTTGACCCGGCACGGGGCGATCCCGCGCTTGGCGCGCTGCGCGCAGAGATGGCCCGCCCGATTACCGTACCCACCCTGGCCCTGTGCGGCGCACAAGACTTGCGCGCCGAGCTAATGCGTCAGCAAGAACCGTATTTCACCGGCGGATATACCTACCAAGAAGTGCCCGGTGCCGGCCACTTTTTACATCGCGAACAACCCGCAGCCGTCAACCAGCTATTGCTGGACTGGCTGTGCACTGGGCCCTAAGCCGCTTTTGCCAGCGGCACCGCAAAATGGTCTTCCATTTCGCGGCGCAGCTGATAGGCGCGGGTGCTGGTGTCTATGGCGACATCTTCCCAGCACAAAGACTGGCCCTGGCGTACCGGGCGCAGCAACTTAATGTTGTGCGCCAAGCCCAGCGGCAAGCCGCCGAGCTTGCGCGAGGTATCAGCCGGTAGCAATTTGCCCCAGACGGTGTAACCGCCCTCGCCGTCCAGCATTTCGCCCGCTTGCAGATCGCGTTTGGCGGTAGCGACTACATCAGCGTTCCAGCCAGTGGCCACGCCCGTGGGCTCGCCACGCAGCGCCACGCTGGCGACTGACATGCCCACTTCCAAGCCGATCAGGTGCCAGCGCTTGTACAGCGTGAAATAGCGGCCACTGGGGTCGGTGTGGGCGTTGTATTCTTCAAAGCAGTTTTTGATGTAGTCGGTTTCGGCCTCTACCGTCACCCACACGCCCATGCGGATGTCGTAGGGGATCTTGCGGCCATTGGCCTCTAGCGACGAAATCACCTCGACCATGCCTTTGCGCTCGAGCACGCCGCCTTCTTGAACAGGGCGGGTCACAAAAGGGATGTCTTCCACGCTGGCCGGTGGATACAGCAAGCCATTGGACGGCACGCCCAGCCCGGTGGCGTTGGATACCGCGCTGCTTTCGATGGAGGGCTTGGAGCCGTCCAAAAAGCTATTGAACATTTTGGGGTTGAGCCCACCGCGCAAGGCTTGCTCGGGCGTGAGACCATAATTGCCCCACACGGTGTCGGGCGTGGACTGGTTGAAATGCGGCAGCCATTTGTGGCCGCGCCCCGCTGCCACCACCGGAAAGCCGCAAGTGCGCGCCCAGTCCACCAGATCGCAAATCAAGGCCGGTTGGTCGCCAAAGGCCAAGGAATACACCACGCCAGCGAGCGCAGCTTTGTGCGCCAGCAAGGGGCCGCAAAAGGCATCGGCCTCTACCGTGACGTTGACCACATGCTTGCCGTGCGCGAAGGCTTCCAGGCAATGGTCCACGGCGGCAATCGGGTGGCCCGTGCATTCGACGATCACGTCAATCGCCGGGTGCGAGACCAGCGCGCGCCAGTCTTCACCAATGTGGGTGGTACCAGCTTTGATGGCGGCATCCAAAGAGATGGCCTGCATGCGCTGCGCTTCCCAGCCGACACGGCTGAGGTTGGTGCGCGCACCATCGGGCGACAAGTCGGCAATGCCGACCAAATGCACACCGGGCGTGCGCGGGATTTGCGCCAAATACATGGAGCCGAATTTGCCGGCGCCGATCAGGCCGACGCGGATGGGGCGGGCCTCGGCCTGGCGTTGCTGAAGTTTGGCAAACAAGCTCATGCGGCAGCTTTCTGGTCGTCAAAAGGCACGGTAGAGGTTTGCAGCGCGCTGCCGGGCATGCCGTCTTTCCAGGGCAGATCAACGGGATAGTCTTTGAGCAGGCAATCGTCGGGCAGGCATTCGATGGGGGTGAAGTCGCGGTGCGCGATGTATTCGGGCCGCTTGTGGCGGCGAATATGGTTGCTCACCGCGCACAGGCTCAGGTACACGGCCACGCGGTTCCAGGGCGAGAGGTTGCTGGTGGAGGCGTGCACCAGGCAGCTGTGGAACAAAATCATGGAGCCCGCTGGGCCCTTGGGGCTGACGATGCCGCCGTTTTTGCCACCGGCGCGTTCCACCAGGGAGGTGATGAGTTCATTGTCCACCGTCCACAGCGGGTAGCTGGTGGTGGACAAGTCGTGCTTGGCCGCGACCACGCCGCGTTTATGGCTGCCAGGGATGAACATCAAGGGGCCGTTGTGCTCGTTCACATCGTCCAGAAAAATCGCGACATTCATGGCGCGTTCGGTGGGCATCATGTCGTCGTTCAGCCAGGTGCCGTAGTCCTGGTGCCATTGCCACACGTCGCCTTCAAAAGCCATCTTGCCGTTGACCTTGAACTGGTGCATGTACAGCTTTTCGCCCAACAGCATTTCCACCGGCTCGATCATGCGCGGATGGCGGCCCAGCTTGCCAAAAGGCTTGCTCACCATGTGCGCCGCAAAATTGGTGCGCACTGCATCGCGGCCTTTTTCGCGCACATTGAAAGCATCCCGTTTGGCGTAGAGCTCGGGCACGGCGTCCAGCAGGGACTGGGTTTCCTCCGGCGAAAACTGACGCGGGAAAAAGAGATAACCGTCACGGTCGAACTGGGCTAGTTGCTCGGGGGTCAATTGCATGGCAGGCTCACTGTTCAAGTTGGCGCCGGGTCAGCGGCGCGTGACGGGGAACGGGTTGTCGAACACTATATCGCCTAAGCGGTACCGAAACTGCCCGCCATACCGGGTCGTGCTTCTGAAACATTTAACCCCGATACTTGGAGGCGCCGTCCAAGAAAGCGTCAATCCGAAGGCTCGTCGGGCTCGTCCACACGCGCCGGGCGCGGAACTTTTTTCAGGCGGATCAAGCGTGATTGTTCGATGGCGTCTTTTTTAACCTGGCGTTCGGCGTCCAGCTTTTCACCGGCGTCCAGCCACTGGACAAACTCTTGCGGGGTTTCCAGGGTCACCCGGCCTAAAGCGCCGCTGCGAAAGTCATGGATGGCGATTTCGGCGGCTTTTTGCACATTCACCCGGCCACCCGATTGCAGCGCGCCGCGCCTGCGGCCCACGCCTTCCAATACTTGTTCATCACTCAGCGCGTCAGCGTCAAGCAGGCCATAGCGCGCCGCCAGCGCTTGCGGATAGTGCTGGCGCAGGTAATCCAGCAACTCCAGCGCCACTTCTTCGTCGTCAAATGCATTGCGGCCGATGGCACCGCTGGCCGCCAGGTTGTAGCCGCTTTTGGCCACGATGATGCGTGGCCACAAAACGCCAGGCGTATCGTAGAGGTAAAAGTCGTCGGCGATGGTGATACGTTGCTCGGTTTTGGTGACACCGGCCTCGTCACCCGTTTTGGCGGCGCGCTTGCCTTTGAGGGTGTTGATCAGCGTGGACTTGCCCACGTTAGGAATACCGCAAATCAGCACGCGCATGGGTTTGGCCATACCGCCGCGTAAGGGCGCCAGTTGGTGGCAGGCATCGACTAGGGCGCGCGCCGGTGTCGTCATGCCCGCGTCCAGCGGCAAGGCGCGCACGCCGGGCATGGCGTTGTAATGGGCTAGCCACTCGGCGGTGCGCGCCGGGTCGGCCAGGTCTTGCTTGTTCAGCACTTTGAGCGCCGGCTTGCCACGCGTGAGTTCGGCCAGCATCGGGTTGGCGCTGGAGCCCGGCAAGCGCGCGTCCAGCAGCTCGATAACCACGTCAATCTCCCGGATGCGCTCGCCAATGGCTTTGCGCGTCAGGTGCATATGCCCGGGAAACCACTGTATCGCCATGTTCTTATTCTCTTTGCCTAGGGGAATGCGCGATTGTCCGGTACTTTGCCGGACACCCATACGCTTGGTCCGCATGGCACTTTGCGCACCAAGCAGCGTTGAGGCGTAAGGGCTGCGTTTAAGCCGTCGGCCGCCCCAGCCGCGCCGGCGAAAGGTATTGCTGCAAATAAGCGTCAAAAGGCAGGGTGTCTGCCGTTTCAATTTCGCGCTGTCGCTCCAACGAGGCCTGCGCCAATTGCTGGAAGTGCGCCAACTCGTGCGGTTCGAGGAGGCGTGCCAGTTCCTGCGCTTTGGTTTGCTGCGAAAGACTGCGCACGAAAGCAGAGAACGATCCGCCATGGTCTTCGCGCATAACTTGCAGCACGCGGGCCGAGGGCAGGCTGTCCGGGTGCATCAAGCCATGCTGAGCCAGCTCGACCGCTTGCACATACTCTCTACCGCCGTGGGTTTGGTCCAGCGCCGCAGCTAGTGGGCGCAGCTGGGCCACGATATCCAGACCCCAGGTGGTCAGGCCGACCATGTCATCACCACGCTGCAATTGCAAGCCGGGTTCGCGGCCCCGCTCGGCGACGCATTGCTGGTTGCGCGACATGGCGGCGATTTCGGCCGGGCTGTCCTGCGGGCTGGGCTGGCTCAGGCAGTGCAGCAAAAAAACATCCAGAAAACGCAAGGTAGAGGCGCGTATGCCCACCGGCTCGAAGGGGTCCAGGTCCATCAGGCGCACTTCTACGTATTCCACGCCGCGCTCGCGCAGCGCGTGCAAGGGCCGTTCACCCTGGAAGATGACGCGCTTGGGCCGGATGGTGCCGTAAAACTCGTTTTCGATTTGAAGCAAACTGGTCGCCAATTGTTTAAAGCTGCCGTCGGCATTGCGCGCGCCGATGTCTACATAAGGCGCATAGGGTTCGGTCAGTGCTTGGTGCAGCGAGGCAGCATAGCCCTCCAGGCTGTTGTAGCTAACGGCCAACGCGCTTTGCGCATCGCTTTGGTAGCCCAGCCGCCCCATGCGTAGCGAGGTGGCATACGGTAGGCCCATGGTGCCGGGATGCAATTCCTGCAAAGAGTGGCTGCGCCCTTGCACAAAAGTGGAACACACCGCAGGCGAGGCGCCAAACAAATACAAAAGCAAAAACGCATGGCGGCGGAAATTGCGTATCAGCGCGAAATAGTCCTGGCTGGATACCTCGGGCAAAGACCAGTTGTAGTGGATGCCCGAGATGGTTTGCATGCGCCGCCCGTAGCGGTAGCCCAGACCGCTGCGGTACACGGTTTTGGCCTGGCCCACGTTAGAGCTGCCGTACTGGCCCAGCGGAATCGCATCGTCAGCAGGCAAGCCGCAGGGCATGCTGGAGACCCAGAGCATTTCTTCGCCCATGGATGCCAATGTGTAGTTCTGCACGCGGCGCAGTTCGCCCAGGCAGTCTTCAATGCCCGCATGCACGCCGGTAATCAATTCGATTTGCGATTCGCTGAAGTCGGTGGTGATGTGCGGATGCGTCAGCGCCGAGCCCAACGCTTGCGGATGCGGCGTGGCCGCCAATGCGCCGCTGGGCAAGGAGCGCAGGCTTTCTTTTTCAATACCCCGACGTATGCCCCGCAGTTGCTGCGCCGGGAAGCCTTCACGGGCCCAATTGCTTTCACTCATGCCAGTCGGCCCTTTTGATTTTTTGCTCGTACTGAAGGTAGCACAGTAAGATTTAACTGGGGTGAACGCCCCCGATTGCAAGAGCGCCGCACAGGGGAATAGGCGCGAAGGCGCGCAAGCCTGCGCTTTTGGCGCTAAGGCAAAGGATTTGCGCGCTGATTAACGCAGATGTCGCCCGGCGCGGCCTATTTCGTGTGCGCCCTGGGCAGCCCCGCTGGCAG